>DATLHP010000353.1:0-8761 GCA_035539835.1 Bdellovibrionales bacterium | reverse complement strand
ACGCGGTCCCACGAAACCTTCAAGACGAACTCGCGAAGAAGTACCAAGAGAAGCGCGCAGCCGAAGCAAAAGGCTAACGCCAGCCCAAAAGGTACCGGGTTGTTTTTTGACCACCCGAACGACGAAAGGCAGCTACCAAGCTGCCTTTTTCTTTTTTTACGGCAGGAAATTGCGATTGCGGTAGCTGCGAAGAGCTTCCCACTCAGGAAGGCTTTCGGAATCGCTCGGATAGAAGTTCTTGTTTGGGCGGATCATCACTTGGCGCGTAAGAACGTCTTCGCGCTTGAGACCCATTTTCTGTAAACGACGATCCACCAGATTCTTGAGATCGATTTTTCCTTCGACGTAGTTGTCTTCAGCACAAACATCAACCGCACCGGTGAATTCGTTTCCGATGTGGATGTACATGTCGACAATCGCCTTGGTCGGATGTTCATCGACGACTTTGAGGTCAACCCAAACGCTCGGCTTGGCCTTCAGGCATCCCCCAGGAGCAATGAATGCAAAATCGAGCTTGCTCGCTTTCAGCGAATAGCTTTCGAGGGTCTTGATTTCAGCGGCCGACGCCATCGATGTCGCAAACCAAAGAAAAGTCGCGAAAAGAGCCTTCATAAACAGCCTCCGGCCGTTAGCAGTTACAGAGAACCTACCCGCTTCTAATACAATGCCCATTCCACGTTTAAAACGCTCCTAGAGCCCCCCGACCGCCATCTTTTAGACAAAGCCAATCATCGGCACCGAAAGGTACGCCGCTCCCATTGGTAGCAATGGCGCGTCTAATGCGATATTGCTACCAATGGGAGCGGCGTACCTTATGGCGATTAGCCTACTTTATGTGACGACTAAAGATATCGAGGAAGCTCGCCGGATCTCCCTGACGCTGCTGGATCGTAACCTCATCGCTTGCGCCAATATTCTTCCACAAATGGAATCGATCTATCGCTGGAAAGGCGAGATCGAGAGCTCTCAAGAATGCATTTTGGTTCTCAAGACAGTGAGAGCAAAGGTCGAAGAAACGACTGCTGCCGTCATTGAACTTCACTCGTACGAAACACCCTGTGTGCTCGAAATTCCTGTCGGTCATGCGGCCGAAGGCTACATGAATTGGATCAACGGCGAAGTTACTTCGACGCGTTGATCGAGGCTGTCGGCCGAACCGTTACAAGCTCCTTCACGAAGAAGGCCATCATCGCAGTCAGCACAACCAGCGTTACGAAAATCCAAGTTGTCGTCCAAAACGACCGCGTCTCTTCTCGACGCGGCGGCTCTCTGTGTACCGGACTCATCCCCATGTCCCCAGGGCCAAAAAGCCCCTCAAAACCCAACCCCAAAAGGTCGCTTGAGCCAGCAAAGCTGGCGTCCTATCTTCTATTCCAAACTGTTAGCGAAAATTGTGCCCACTCCTTCAGGGCCATTAGAGGACCGACAAATGACTAGACCCGAGCTCGCAAAACGCGTTTTCGAAATCTCGCACCTCACCGGCCAGTTCCTTCTTCGCTCGGGAAAAACATCCAACGAGTACTTCGACAAATATCGTTTCGAAAGTGATCCGGTGATTCTGCGTGAGATCGCACGCGGTTTAGTTTCACTAGTTCCAAAAGACACCGACTACTTTGGCGCACTCGAAATGGGAGGAATCCATATCGCTACAGCCCTCTCACTTGAAACCGGAATCCCCGTCGTCTTCGTCCGAAAAGAAGCGAAAGAATACGGAACCTGCAAATTCGCAGAAGGCCCTGCCATCAAGGGAAAACGCCTTACTCTCGTAGAGGACGTCATCACCACCGGCGGACAAGTCGTCATCAGCACAAACGATCTTCGTAGCGAAGGCGCCATCATCGAGAATGTTTTGTGTGTCATCGACCGCAGTGAAGGCCAGACCCAGAAAATCAAAGAAGCCGGCCTCAATCTCAAACCGCTATTCACGATGGCCGATCTAAAGGCTCATCTCTAACGGAGGTCCGAATGCGTTTTCTGCACACCATGCTCCGAGTGAATGATCTCGATCAGTCGATCAAGTTTTACACGGAAGTTCTCGGTATGAAGGTGATCTCACGCCGAGATTATCCAGACGGCAAGTTCACACTCGCATTTTTGAGTTACGGCGAAGACAAGTACAACGACGTCTCTATCGAACTCACTTACAACTGGGGAAAGAGCTCGTACACACTCGGAGATGCATTCGGGCATATCGCGCTTGGTGTTTCAGATATCTACGGTGCTTGCGAACGCATTCGAAAGCTCGGTGGCAAAATCACCCGTGAACCAGGGCCAATGAAACACGGAACCACCGTCATCGCATTCGTCGAAGACCCAAACGGTTACAAAATTGAATTGATTCAAACCGACGACAGCGTCGATCACTCACAGCGGTAAGAGCTACTTCTCACCAACGACGTAGGCGATCCATGCTTCGCAATCTTCGCCTTTGTCGGCCTGCTTGAAGACGCCGTCTCCGCCGCCTTTGCTGTTGGTGCCTTCCCAGTAAACGTAGGTTTTCTTGAAACCCGTTTCGCGCATCATTTCGCGAAGCTCTGGAATGCTCCATAGACGCCAGTCATACGTGAATGCTTTTTCACGCTTCTTTTCGCCTTCGCGTTTGAAATGGATGTGAAACATCGCTTCGTTCGAAACCGGATCGTAATTTTCTTGATCCCAGAAGTATGTGAAGCCTTTGTGTTTCGTCTCTTCTTCGTTGGCCGAGTAACATTGAGTTCCGCCGAAGACGTCGGTGATAAGAACGCCACCTGGGCTCAAGGTCCCATAGCAATTATGGAAGTACGACTTCATCATCGAACGTTCTTTGAAGATAAAGTGCGAGAAGTTCATCGCGCAAATCACGTCAGCGCGCGGAAGTCCCGGGTTCAAGACGTTCTCTTGTAAGATCTTGATGCGATCCTGCTGAGACGGCGAAAGATGTGGAAGATAGTTGTTGTAGCCGTACTCGATCGGCTCTGAATCGAGATCGATGCCGTAAGCCTTGAACTTCGGCCCCATCTTGACCCATTCACAGCAGATGCTGAAAGTTCCGCAAAAATCTTCGCGCAGATAAGTCGGATCTTTCCCGCGAATTTCCTTGTAGGTCTTTCGCAAGAATTCGACGTCCGTCTCAGGCGATTGCACCGACTTCTTGTAGTAAAGATACTTATCGAATTCGGTGTCTGCTTTTTTGGCGCTCTTCTTCGTCGTCATTACGGAATTTCCGCGATCAATTCGCGTGTCTCATGCAAAATGTCTTCTGTGTGCGGTACCGAAGCCTCTTCGAGGTTCGGATGCAAACCGATACCCGGAAGATTCTTGCCGGCCAAGACGCGCGGCTTCGCCATCAATTCATAGAAGAGCTCATTTGTCGCACGATAAGCCAAGTGTTCACCGAAGTTCGTCACTTCAGTGTCCTCGTTTACGAACAAGACTTTGCCCGTCTTCTGAATCGAAGCTTTGATCATCTGCCAGTCATAAGGATAGAGCGAACGCATATCGATGACTTCGATCGATACACCTTCGTCCTTCATGATGTCTGCGACTTTATTGCACAGAGGAAGCGTGCGACCATAGCTAACGAGAGTCGCATGGGTTCCTTCGCGAGTGATCTTGCCTTTGCCGATTTCGATTTCGAAATCCGCAAGCTCTGGCCACTTCGCTTTCCAATTCGAACGATCACCGATTGGCGCATCGATCATCGCTTTCAACTGACGCTCATCAGATGGTTCGCCCGGGATCAACTCTTCGCCACGAACGCGCATGAGTGCTTTTGGCTTCAGATACAGAACCGGATTCGGATCTTTGATCGCCGCAATCATGAGGCCGTAAGCATCGAGTGGGTTCGATGGGCAAACGATCTTCCAACCCGGAAGACGTGTCGCCCATGCATCAAAGCTATGTGAGTGATAGATCGAGCCGCGAATGCCAGCGCCCACCGGAGTCATAACGACGATCGGCATATTGTACTGACCGTTCGATACCCACAGAGTGTTCCCAGCGATCTTCAAAAGATCCATCGTATTGAAGATGTAATCGCAGAACTGAATCTCAGCGACGCAACGATCGCCGGCAAGGCCGAGACCAATCGCTGTCGAGATGATTCCACGCTCGTCGAGCGGAGAGTTCCACGCATTCTTCAAACCTTGCGTCGCTGTGAACACGCCACCGAGTGGCGCGCCGACGTCTTCACCGAAAATATCAGTGACGCCGAGTTTTGATTCGCCGACATGAAGAGCCATTCGAATGGCTTGTGCCATATTTGCCATTAGAACTTCCTCCAGTCAGCGTTCTCATTGTTCGCGTAGACGTGATCCCAGATCGTGTTCGCTTGCGGAACAGGCTCGGAACGCACGAGGTCCGCGGCTGTCCGCGACTCTTCGTCGTATTCAGCCCACATCTTTTTCACATCGCCGTTGCTGATAATTTTTTGATCAACGAGAGATTTCTCGAAGTTCTCGATACAGCACAACCCCGACTGACGGTTTGCACCATCCGCCGAAGAGTGGCCGTAGAGGCGAGAAACTTGGAACTCGGCCAAGACTGGCTTTCCAGTGCGGCGGATGTATTCCATTTCAGTTTGAATCGCGAGGTATGTCTCGATCGGATCGTTTCCGTTCACGACCGTCGTACGAATGCCGAAAGCCTTACCGCGATCAGCGATGTACTTCTCACCGTGCTGAGTCTCGTACTTCGTCGAAATACCCATGCGGTTATTCTGAACCGTGAGCAACATCGGAAGCTCATTGCCTGGGCGGCTTGCCCAAATCAATGACGTCGCGAAATCTCCCTCAGCCGTACCAGCGTCGCCACCAGTAACGATCGTGATACCTTTTGATTTCTTACGACGTTGAGACATTGCTGTACCGACAGCGATTCCATACTGAACTTCGATTGGCGAGCTGACCGGAACGACGTTCCACTCAGGGAAGCAGTAGTGGTTGCAGAAGTTGCGACCACCCGTCGATGGATCAGTCGAACGATTCATCATCAAACGAAGCGAGTCTTCCATCGTCATGCCCATCGCGAGAAGCGTCGGCGTTCCACGATAGTGAAGGTGAAGATAGTCGTGCTGCGGCCCTTGGCCCTTGTTCACAAGAAGACCGAGTGGCACTCCGAATGCCTCTTCACCAGGACCACCGATCCAGAAGAACGAATCACCAACCTTGTACACCTTGATGAGTCGTTCTTCGAGAACGCGAGACTTCACCATGAGGCCCAAAATTTTCTTCTGGAGTTCTTTAGGAAGCGTCAGCTTCGACGATACGACGATACCGCCCGACTTTCCCTTCGCAGCTTTCGGAGCGCTCACGCTGCCCTTTTTCTGCTTAGAAGCCTGCTTCTGATTCGAGGTCTTTCGCATGCTTGGATCCCTCATAGGATATGGCTTGAGATGTGCGTCATTAGGGGTATCTAAACCCCTAATTCTTGTCAATTTTATCGACCGAAGCCTGAAAAAGAAAAACGCTCCGTAAGGAGCGTTTTTCTAGTAATCAGCCGATATCTAATTGGGCGCTGATTAATTCGTTTTAGCTGTTGGCTTCGTCTCTTGCGCCGGCTTCGTCGCATCACTGAGTACAGTGCCGCTTTGAAGGGCAAGAAGGTCAGCCGCAACGTTCGCAGCCTCTTGAACCTCAGGACGCTTCAAGTATTCAACAGCCTTTTGTTCTTTGTTCAGATTCTTTTTAGAGTCCGCTTCGTCCTTCTTCTCTTTCGTGTCTTTCAACACTTCAGCGAGCTTCACCGGCTTCTTTGCGCTCGCTTCCGCCTTCTTCGCTTCAGTGATGATCTTCTGGAACTCAGGGTTCGCAGCGACACGCACAGCTGAACGCGATTTGAGCTGATTCACGATCGGAGCGTCGACTTTCTTCCATGCACCTGCGCCAGAATTAACGAACGCCTCTGTCGAGAGGAATGATTTTATCTTCGCTGGCTCTAATGAGTAGTCGAGACTCTTCTCACCCATCTCATCTGTCGAGAAAACACCCGGCAGAACGACGTCACCGAAGACTCCGCGATGCTGAGTCGAGAATCCACCCGGCGTGTAGAACATACCGACCGTGACCTTCACAGCACCCAGCTGCGGAGGAAGCGGAACAACCGACTGAACCGAGCCCTTACCGAAAGTGTGATCGCCACCGACGACAACAGCGCGGCTATAGTCTTTCAGAGTTCCAGCCACGATTTCAGACGCACTCGCTGAGATACGGCTCGTTAGAACAACCATTGGGCCATCCCAGTTCACCGCAGGATTGCGATCATCAAGAATCGCTGCTGGCTCGTTCTTATCGCGCGAAGATTGTTTCACGACGTTACCCGTCTTGAAGAAGAGACCTGCGATTTTCACCGCATCTTCGAGTGATCCGCCACCGTTCATCGAAAGATCGAGAACAAGCGATTCTGCTCCCTTGTCTTTCGCATCCTTCAGAAGGCGTTCCATATCGCCAGCGCTCGAACGACCGCCACGGCGTGAGTCCGCGTAGAACGAAGGAAGATTCAAAACCGCGATTTTACGTTTCTGACCATTCACTTCTTTTTCAATGTAATTGATCGCAGCAGCATCTTCTTCAAGTTTGATCTTGTCGCGAACGAGGTCCACGAAGAAGCGCTCAGTTCCGCCATCAGTGCCTTTGCGCAAAACCTGAAGACGAACCTTCGATCCTTTCGGACCACGAATCTTCTTAACGACGTCGCGAAGATCCATCTCAATAACGTTATCCATGTCCGACGCTTCGCCCGTCGCCTTGAACTGACCGACAGCGACGATTTTGTCTTGTGGATTGAGTTTACCCGATGCCTTCGCGCTACCGCCGTCGATGAGCTGTTCGATCACCGTAAAGCCGTCTTGCGAGCTAAGAGTTGCGCCGATTCCCTCGAGAGAAAGACTCATCGAAATTTCGAAATCAGCCAATGCATCCGCTGAAAAGTAGCTTGAATGCGGATCGAGCGCACGAGCGAACGAATCAAGATAGCCAGAATAGATATCTTCTTTCGTCGTTTCTTTCACTCGCTTCACAACACGTTCGTAATTTCGAACGACTTGCTCTTGCGCCTCGTCTTGTTTCATTCCGGTCGCAAGGTAGTTCGAAATTTGGAACTGAAGATACTTCGCTTGAAGAGCTTCAGACTCGGCTTTGGTTTTCGCAAACTTGCGTTTGTCTGGATCAAGCATCAACTCAGTGCCTTGTTCGAACTTGAACGTCTTTGCACCGAGAGTCTTCTTTGCAAAAGCCGCTCGTTCTTCAACGCGAGAAAGATATGTCTTTTGAACTTGATCAAGCGCATCGCAGTCGCCCTTGCGAAGCTTATTGAAGATGCCCTTCATCTGCTTCTTGATCGTGGCCACGTCAGCATCGGTCAGATAGATTTTTGTGCTATCCAAACGCTTGATGTACTGATCGACCGTTCGATTCTCAATCGTCTCGGTGGCGTCGTTGTGCGAGATGTGCTGATTGAGAAACACTTGAGAGATCTTGTCCAAAGCAGGACAGATCAGTGTCGCGGCGTCGGCTTTCGAAGATGCTAAGTTGATCGAGAGCGCGAGGCTGGCGACGGCGAATACCGAAAATCTCTTCATGAGATGCCTTTCAAAGTACGTGTGCGTGAGTGACCGGATTTCTCCAGTTATCTTAACACATGGTTTGACCAATTCATGAAGCCGTCGAGGGTTAGATAAGGTCCTGCCGCATTGCAGACGGCCTAAAGCCTATGAGAGTAAAGTGAGCTGCTCAAATGCCTGGATATCCTGCTCTTTCGCGCAGAGAGTCGCTTCGGCGCGATCCGGATAAACTTCCCATTTCACAAATCGACCGTTCTGCGTCTCTATGACAAAGAACGACATTTGCGGAAAACGCGTCTTTAGCGTTTTCATCTCTTCAGTGATGAGTTCGATATTGTGCCCGTCGTCATCCGACATCCCGAAACGGTGATGCGGACTTGGGCCATAAGTCGCAATCGCTTTCTCGACAGAGGCGCGAATAGCTGCCTTTTTCAGAGCCGCAACGGACAGGGTCAAATCGGAATCACCGAGTTCTTTTCGAACAACGTTATTCGAAACTGGGTAGATGCTGAGGTAGTTCGGCTCGTACGGAAGATAAGTCTTATCGACAAAGAGTCGAATGCCTTCTTTGATCGTATCCGGGTGATGCCCACGCGCGGTGATCAACGATACGGGTCGCTGATTCAATGTCGCATGATAGAAGCAAGACCACGACGGCCCTTTCCACTGAACATCCGGCAATCCCAGAGCCGCCGCTAAATCCTGGACGAAGAGTTGTCTTTTCCCGAGCTGCTTTTCAACTTCAGAAATATCTTGATCACGAAAGTGCCTGAACGTTCCCTTTTCGTCGCAGAAATCGAGTTTGTATTCTGCGTACGGCCCGATCTTTCCGACATGACGATGAACTTGCGCAAACTCACCACTGGAAAGCTTGATCTCAGCACCGGTTTCTTTGTGAAAAATCACAGCCGGTGTTGAGAGGAAAGCGACGTTGTCATCGAAGTCGAAAAAGTAAAAGCTGCGACCACCTTTATCTGCATTGCGATCGCGCTCGATCTCCCGCTCAATCGGGAGCTCGAGTTGTCCGCGGGTCGGTTTGGGAGTTAGGTGACGCTTAGGCATAAGGGTCGTCAGGATACGCTTTTAGAGCGCCGTTTTCAATAAAGGCACCCTTCAAGAATCCCTCGCATATGCCGTTAAGCGTTCGATTTTATTTGGATTTTGTCGATTTTCCGCCTGCGGCTTTGCGAACAACGACGGCCTTTGCCACAGCCTTCGCTGGCG
>DATLHP010000352.1:0-4509 GCA_035539835.1 Bdellovibrionales bacterium | reverse complement strand
GAGAATGACGATGTCATCGCGCGCCTTTTGAAGCGCCGTAAGGGCGAAGCTCGAGTGCTCACGCCATCCTTCGACATTGGCGAAGCCACCGAACACGGGTGGCATATCCTTCCGGATCGCACCGGCTTCGGCCCGATCTACCTTTCTGTGCTCGAACGTATTTGAGTTAAAGCTCTATGCGCTTCATCTTTGTCTCAGTTTGAGAAAGTGAAATCACACCCTCGATTTAGGTCTGGTGCCGTCCGATAAAGAGACATCGGGGGAAACTTAATGGACCAGCAGAACGTTCCGCGCAAAACGAATTGGTACAAGATTCGTCGCTTGGGTGTCCTACTTGGTATCGGTGTAGTTCTCTTGCTGAAGTTCCAAAACTGCGCGCCGGCACCAGGGGCTTCGGCTTCAGCTGGTGGCAGTGCTGAGAGTTTCCCGGTTTCGACGATTGATGAAACGCATCTGACAACAGCGGTTTCCTTTCCCCAAGAAAAACTGAAGCTGAAAACAGATACCGAGGCTGCTGAGATCGAAGGCGTTTGCGATATCGCACAACACGGATCGATTCTCGGGTGGCGCCTTTATGATTCGAGTGGCGAAGAAATCGGTCGCGGATATTCGGCATGTGAATCAGGTCGCTTCATGGTCGAACTCGCTCCGACACAAGAGTTCGTTTGCGATCAACCTTATACGGTGTCAGCTCGTCTCGGCCTCGGTGACGAAGGCGCGGTTCAAGTTTCGCGCAGCTGCCATTCTGATAGCATTTAAGTATTGAACTCGATGGGCTGACCGATCGGTGAGCCAATCAACTGATCTTCGCGCATGACGATTTGGCCGCGCACGATCGTCGCTTTCGGCCAGCCTTTCACTTTCATTCCGTCAAACGCTGTCCATGCTGATTTGCTGGCGATCCATTTGTTTTCGATGGTTCGCTCGGCATTCATATCTACAACAGTGAAGTCGGCGTCGTTGCCGACTTTGATTTCGCCTTTGCCAACCGCATTGTAGAGACGGGCATTGTTCCGACACAAAAGCTCGACCAATCGATCCAGTGAAAGGCGTCCGGCGTTCACGTGATTGAGCATCAGCGGAAGCATTGTTTGCACACCGGTGAGACCCGACGGCGACTCAGGGTAAGGCTTGCGTTTTTCTTCGTGAGTATGAGGAGCATGGTCAGATCCCAATACGGTGACTGTGCCGTCATTGATCGCCTTCCAAAGAGCTTCTTGATGACGAGCATCGCGAATCGGCGGGTTCATTTGCGCATAGGTGCCGAGTCGTTCGTAACACTCAGGTGCGGAGAGAGTAAGGTGTTGCGGGCACGTTTCAACAGTGGCGATATCTTTCGTCGTTTTCAAGAACGCCATTTCTTCGGCGGTGGTCACATGAAGAACATGAACAGGGCGTTTTGTTTCCCGCGCAAGGCGGATGAGTTTCGTTGTTGCGATCAATGCCGTTTGTTCGTCTCTCCAAACAGGGTGAAGGCGGGGATCGTTGGATCCTTCAACAAGATGCTTGCGTTCTTTCAGGCGTGCTTCGTCTTCGGCGTGAACGGCAACTCGGCGACGTCCGCGCGCAAGAATCTCACGAAGATTTTTTTCTTCATCGACGAGAAGTGATCCTGTCGAACTCCCCATGAAGATTTTGATGGCGCAGCAGTTTTTATGGAGCTCAAGCTTTCCGAGTTCATCGATGTTGTCGGGTGTCGCTCCGATGAAGAAACTGACATCACTCCAGACACGACCCTTCGCCAAGCGCAACTTTTCGTCGAATGCTTGGGCCGTCGTCGTTGATGGCTTCGTGTTCGGCATTTCGAAAACCGAAGTGATGCCGCCGAGAACAGCGCCTCGAGTTCCTGATTCAAGATCTTCTTTATGAGTTAGGCCGGGCTCGCGAAAGTGAACTTGTGAATCGATGGCACCTGGCAAGACATGGAGACCAGTCGCATCGAAAACGTCTGCCGCATTCCGGTGAGCGTCATCGCCGATGGCGACGATTTTTCCATCTTTGACCGCGACTGAAGTGCGTACATGAACCCATTTTTCGGGGTCTGTTGGCGACGCCAGAACGCAGGTTCCATTTCGAAGCGCGAAGTCAGGTTGAAGGTCTAGCCGTTGATCCATAACCAAACACTTACCAGGAGAGCCCGCCGGAAGACCAGCTTTTCTCCTAAAGCACCGTCGGCTTTGAGTTTTTTGGGTCGTCTAGACAAAATATTCGAATGAATATCATGGCCATACTGCGATACGTGAGCGACCACAACGAAACTGTGTTCGGAACGCTCGTCGTATTGTTTCTCGTCACAGCGATGCTTTTACTGATCCGTCAAATCGGTGCGCGCCGCAGTGGCGAAGTTTCTGGTGAGGTCGGCGGAGCGATTATCAACGTCGAAGAAATCGAAGTCGCTCTGAAGCGAGTTCTTTCGTCGCAAACTCCCATAATGTCCACGGCCGCGGTGAGCACAGATGCTGCACCGGCAACGGCGGCGCCTGCTGGCGCTGCAGCATCGGCGGATCGAAGCGCACAAGAGGCAAAGCTCGCTGAGGCTTTGAAAGAGCGAGAAGCAAAAATCAAAGAGATGGAAGCAGAGCTCGAACAGACTCGCACCATCGCTGCCGCACTCGTGAGTCCAACCGAGAGCGCTGGCTCTGGCGGAGATCCTGCAAAGTTGGCAGAGCTTGAAGAAAAAATTCAAGAGCTCAAGAACCGACTCTCTGAATACGAGATCATCGAAGACGATATCGCCGATCTTTCGATGTACAAAGATCAGAACGAGAAGCTCAAAAAGAGCGTCGACGATCTTCGTGCTCAGCTGACCGCTGCTGGAATCTCTGTTGCTGAGGCAATGAGCGATGAGATCATTCCGGTTGCCGAAGCTGCTGCGGCGGCCGCGGCGCCGGAAAAGAAGAGTGAACAGTTTCAAATCGATCCGAACGACGCCGTTATGCAAGAGTTCGCTTCGACAGTTCAAGTTGGAAAAGCTCCGCCACCGATTACGACCAATCGTCTCGAGTCATCAGAAGCCATTCTTGAGCAGGCTCTTGCTGATGCAGGGGTAGAGGCTCCAGCGGCCGCTCCGGCTGCTGCTGCGGCGCCTGAAGCACCTGAAGCAGTGACGGCTGACGAGCCCGTGAGTGCGGCACTTGAAGGAACGTTGGACACAGACAAGATGCTCTCTGAAGTCGATGCGCTCGCTGCTGTCGGCGAAGCGCCCGCTGGCGATGCGCTCGAAGAGTCGCTAGATACAGACAAGCTCTTAGCTGAAATGAACTCGATCGACGCTTCAGCGCCAGCTCCGGCGGCGCCCGCAGAACAACCTGCTGCGAAGCCTGCCGCTCCAGCTGTGCCGACAGATGGAACCGAGAATTTCGAAGACGATTTACTTGCTGAATTCAAAGATTCAAAACAGTGAACACCTGAGGTCAACTATGATTCGCTCGCACCTTGGATCCAGCCTCGCACTCGCTCTCATTGTCACACTCGGTTCAGCGGCCGACGCTGCTATTCCGAAAAACGCGACGCAAATTAAGCCAACCTCACTTCTCGATACGAAAGCGGCATTGTCGAAACCGCTGCCTGAGCGTCTGGCGTCGATTCGCTCACAAGGTGTTCATGGCTATCGCAATCTCGTTGCGCTGATGTTCGACGATGCGGCGTCAATGGATGTTCGCTGGAAGGCCGTCACAGCAGCGGCTCGAGTTGGTGGTGTTGAATCGAAACCAGAGCTTGAGCGTGCATTGAAAAGTAAAGAGTGGTTCATGCGAAATGCGGCACTCGTCGCCATGGCCCCATTGGATCGCAAAGAAACAGTGACCTGGGCACGTAAACTTCTCAGCGACAAAGCGCTTGTCGTTCGCATGGCGGCAGTCGATGCCATTCGCAAGAGCCGAGATACTGCGAGTGTTCCACTTCTTTGGGAAAAACTGGATGCGAAAGAGAACTTTCGCGGATCACACAGCCTTTTCATTCGTCACCGCATTGCCGAGACACTTGCGGTCATGGAAACTCCGGGACGCGAAGCGAAGTTCGTTGCTCTATTGAAAGACAAAGACCCAAGTCTTCATCCGTTTGCCATTTCAGCACTCGAGCGTTTGACCAAACAGACGTTCGGAAAAGCTGGCGAGCCAGTGCAGGTTAAAAAAGCGCACTGGGAAAAATGGTGGCGCGATTCTCAAGCAATGTAATTTATTGCTGTGACTGACCCTGTTGCTTCTCGATGGCGCGGTTAAGACCGCGCGCAATCGAGATCTCGCGATTGATGCGATAGAGAATCGACTTTTCCTCAAGACCATCACTGGTGAGTTCGTCTGGATCCGAGAAGAAATCGCGAGCCAATTGAATCTGTTTTGTGATCGATACTTTGACGGCAGAGCGAGCTTCTTTTTTTCCACGCACCATGCGCACAAGAAGACGATAGCGATAGCCGCTCGAAAACTCTCTGCTTTCGTGAGCTGGTGAAAAACGGCCATCGCCTTTGACGTAATCCGTTTCGAAAATTCCAGCCTCAGTGTTGTCGAT
>DATLHP010000351.1:0-5112 GCA_035539835.1 Bdellovibrionales bacterium | reverse complement strand
CATACGGTGAAAGATATCGCTCTGTCGCGATGGGCATCGCTCTATGATTTCGATGAAGTGTACACGGGGCCCGTTGCGGGATTCGGAACGCGCGAGAAGTACTACGATCTTTGCTCTGCCAATCGCTACCTAAAGAACGTCAAGATTCCGACCTACATGATGACTGCAGCCGATGATCCATTCATCGATGTCAGCGCTTATCGCGAAGCTGAAATTTCTCCGAATGTCATTCGTCATATCGAAGAACATGGTGGGCATTTGGGGTACTTCAGCGGAAGTCCCACATCGTATGGGACCCGCCGTTGGCTAGACTATGCGCTTTGGAAGCTTTTGAACGAAGTGGTTTAAACCACCATTAGTAGCCTTGGTATTTGACCCAAAGGTTCATGCCGTCATCGATGAATTCATAGACAGCTCCGGTCGTTGCGCCAGAGGTATAGCCCACGGGCATTTTTACGTTTGTCGGAGAGCCGTTCCATTGAATCGTTGTACATGACGTCGTGATCGACGGGAGTGTCGCGGTGTAATGGCCCTCCCCAGGAGTTGTAACGTTCATCGTACTGCACGCGCCTGAGGCGGTGACGCGAACAAAATTGGAACTCGTGAAGCTCACTGAAGTGAAGGATCCAGTCGATGTTGGGGGAGCCGATCCGCCGACCGTTTTCCATATCATCGAGTTATCACACACGACAAGCGAGTCCGTGCCTGTAAAGTATCCCACAGCTCCTGTATATCCCGTACACGAAGAGCCAGGTGAGCCGCCAGCGGTTAACAATATCTTCTGCGCTTTGATTGAACCCGCAACTTCAAGCATTTGGCTCGGAGTTGTCGTTCCGATGCCGACGTTTCCGCCTGGATCGATTCGCAAGCGTTCTGCCCCGACAGTGGAGAATCCAATCGTGTTTGTGGTTGCGTAAAACATGCCAGTGTCTGTATCGCCGACGAAAGTGTATCCCGGCGTCGAAGCCGTACCGAGGTACGATTGAAGCGGGCCGTTCATTGGAATCGAACCGTCTGCCATGAAGTTGCCCATCGGCGAGTTCGCCCAAGAGAGGATGCCGTTGCCGTCAGTTTTGAGAACTTGCCCGTTACTGCCGTCATCTGATGGCCACGTAAGAGTGTAGTTCGAGAAGCCGACCGGCGCTGCGAAAGTAACTTCACCGCCAGCGCCGCCATCTTTCAAGATCATGCTTGAAGTGAATCGCGCACTGTTGGCGATAAAATTTCCTGAAGGGTCACGCTTCACGATCATACTGCCGCTGTTTGCGGGAGTAGCGTTCATGACTTCAGTGATCGAATTGACGATTTGCGAGGCCGATGTCCCGCCGTTATTGATGCTGTTAACGGTGAACGCACCAGTGCTGCTCATCGTTACGTCACCATTCGGATAGACGTCGGTTGCGTTATTTGAGCCGTTACCGACCCAGAGTTTTCCATTGGTAAGAGCCGGCAACCCGCCGCCACCTGCCGGTGCACAGGTCCACATCGATCCGTTCCATTGTGGAATCTCGTTCATGGCACAGGCGAGACCTGCGAGAGTGTCAGAGATCGCCATTGTCGCGATGGACGTTATTCGGCCCGCTGGATCGACAGAAATTTGTGGAATCTGAGTTTGAGAGCCGTAAGTTCCTGCAGTGACTCCCGTCGGCGCCATCTTTGCCGAAGTGACGGCACCAGTAGCGATCGTCGCAGGCGCAACACCAGGACCTGTTGCGGTAATGTCTCCGGTCAGAGCGCTGATGCCGCTGCCGGCCGCGCCAACAGTCTGCCAGCTTGAACCGTCATACCATTTGAGGGCGTTCGATGCTCCTGAGTCGATGGCGATGTCGCCCGCAGCTGGACTTCCAGGCAGTGCGCTAGGTGACACTCGTACGGCACCACTAGAAACTTTCGCGTACTTCGAACTCGTTCCATCCAAGAGAGCAACGAGATCTGTGTACTTTGAACTTGTGAAAACGCTCACTAGGTTCGCTTGTGTGAGATTGTCGCTAACACTTGTCTGCAAGAACGCCGCGGGTGCTTTTCCGCCGAATGACGAAGCGTTGTTTGCTTGCATAGCGAAGGCGCTTGAATTCAACACATAGGCCGGAAATGCTTGCCAGCCGCCGCCATCATTGGTCTGAATTTGAATTTTGCGAGGGTCGTTTGCCGCTGGAGTGTAGCTCGAGCCCGTTGCGCAACTGAGAGAGGTCAGGTTCTTTGTGTTATCAAAGACGTCGACGAATGCTTTACCCGGGTCTGATCCGTCCGTTGTTCCTCCACCGAGAGGAACAGAAAAACGACCATCAGAGCCAGCCATGCCCAGTGTATGTACTTCGCTGTAGAGAACACAGGCTTCGACACCTGGTGAAACGACGCGAATGTTCACTTGCACTGATGCTGCTTCAACAGCAACACCGCTCGCGTTCTCAAGTCGTCCTTGAATCATGATTTTGTTCGGCACTCCTGCAAGAGCGACCGATGACACAACCATTAGAAACGTAAAAAGCGTCAGATGCTTAAGGCGTTTCATTCAGATCCGTCCTTTCCGAGCGTGAGCTTGTAACCATTCTGAGAAGAGACCGTGATCACTCCGTCAGTTGGAGCGACCGCACGATAGAGTCGATAACCATCTTTACTTGTAAGAATTGGAGGCGAATTTCCTGGAGGATTCGCCGGACGACATGCGAGTGGCATGTTGTACTGAGTGAGGACGCTCTTTCCGGGATCGTCGACTTGAATAGTGACCGCGACTTCAGCGGCATTCATGTCGAAAGTGGCTTTTCCAACTTCAAAGAGTTTTGAAAGGTTGAGTTTAGACACTGAATCGCCATCGAACTTCGGACAACCTTGAGCTGTTGAATCGAGTTGATAAGCAAAAATTTGAAGTGTGTAGCCAGTTCCACGGGTCAATTCAAGTTCGACGGATTCACCAGATTTTTTGAAGTCCGATCGCTTGCCGATTTTAACATCACACTGAGCAGGATTGGTGTTGCGATCTGTGATCGAGCCACCTGTCACGTTCGCGAAGTAACAGACTTTTGCGAAGTCGATAGCCGACGCGTGAACCTTACTCGATTTCGCCGAGAAAGAACTCGAAGGGAAGGTGAGTGACACGAGTCCACCGTCTTCCTTTTTCTTCTGACAGGAGACAATCGTCATCCCTATTGCGGCTAGTACCAAGATCCGTCGCAAGTGTTCTTCCTTATTTAGTTCAGTGAATTCAGCGGACTTATCTTTTTCGACAGGTCTTTAGACATTCTTAAGGAAGTCTTGAATCGAGATGATCTTCATCGTAACGTTTCGAGACGCAGAGAAAGTCCTGCAGTAATTTGATACGAATCCGAGATTTCAATGTTCAATCGTAAATCAACAGCACGTGTTCCATTCATTTTTGCGACGATCTTTCTAGACTCATTGGGGATCGGAATTTTGATTCCAATCATGCCCGATGTGATCCGCCGGTTCTCGTCAGATCCCGTTTTTATCTCGACGTACTTCGGATACTTCATCGCCAGCTATGCACTCATGCAGTTCGTGGCTTCGCCAACGTTGGGCTCTTTGTCGGATCGCTTCGGTCGTCGACCTGTTCTGTTGTCTTCGCTCTTTGGCGCTGGACTCGATTACCTGATTATGGCGTTCGCTCCCAATCTCTGGATCTTGTTCTTGGGGCGTATCATTTCAGGACTTACGGGTGCGAGCTTTACAGTTGCGTCAGCTTATATGGCCGACATCAGCGATGATAAAAATCGATCGGCGAATTTCGGTCTGATCGGCGCAGCATTCGGATTCGGGTTTATCATTGGTCCTGCGTTGGGTGGATTCGCCGGAAGCTATTCTCCGCAAGCTCCCTTCATCGCTGCTGCGGTATTGAATCTGTTGAACTTCTTCTTCGGTCTCTTTTTGCTTCCAGAATCTCTGGCGCCAGAATTGCGTCGTAAAATCGATCTCAAGCAGCTCAATCCGTTCAGCTCTTTGAAGCGAGTGCTGTCGCCGTCGCCGCTTCTTGGTTTGATTGTCGTCTACATCCTTTTGTATTTAGCCGGGCACGTTCACATGAGTATCTGGACTCTTTATACGGAGGCGAAGTTCGGATGGACGCCGAGTGAAATTGGTATTTCGCTTGCGATCGTTGGCATCACTGCCGCCATCGTTCAAGGTGGATTGACGAGAGTGGTTATCCCGAAGCTCGGCGAGGCGCGGTCGATGCTTCTCGGGTGTTTCGTCTACATGATGTCGTATCTTGGATATGCGCTGGCTCCGATGGGCTGGATGATGTACGCGATTCTCATTCCGGGAAGTCTTGCGGGTATTGGCGTTCCAGCACTGCAATCGATGATTACCAAAAACACTCCAGCGAACCAACAAGGTGAACTTCAGGGAAGCTTGGTCGGTTTGGGCAGTTTGACGGCAGTGATTGCGCCACTCATGTACACATGGCTTTTTGCGACGTTCTCGGCGCCAGGATCTCCGGTTCAGTTTGCCGGCGCACCATACATCGCGGCAGCTATGATCAGCGTCGTATCGGTTTTCATCGCGCTTCGTTCGATGAAAAAAATCAGCGTGAGCTAGTCAGCCACCAAGTGATTTCGTGTTTGTTGACGTAGAGGTGTCTCGCTCGTGATCCCTCGAGCTTGAGAAACTCGCGAATGATAGCGTGGTCGGTTTTTCCTTTGAACTTAATCGTGCAGACGAAGTTTTTCGCCATGTCTGCCGATCTCCATTGGTGAACAAGTTCGAGAAGTCGCTTTGGCTCACAGATCACATCTGAGAAAAGCCAATCAACAGGTCCAACGTCTTCGGGTTTCAATGTGAAGGCGTCGTGTTTTTTTACTTCGATATTCTTGCGCTTCAAAAGTTTTGCATCGAGTGGCGCCTTATCGACGCTAATGACTTTGCAACCAAGTTCACTCAAAACCCAAGTCCATCCACCGGGACAAGCGCCGAGGTCGATGCAGCGTTCGCCAGCAGTAGGACGAACTCTATAAACGGTAAAGAACTCCCATAATTTCAAGTAAGCGCGAGACGGTGGAAAAGAATCTTCTAAGAATTCGATTTCACCATTCGGAAAGTTCACGGAAACTTCGGGGCTCGCAATAACGGTGTCATTATCAAGCAAAGAGAAACAGGCAG
>DATLHP010000350.1:0-7316 GCA_035539835.1 Bdellovibrionales bacterium | reverse complement strand
AGTTTGAAATCCTGCACGTTCTCAAGAAGAACGGTTTCTTCTCCGGGTTTATCAATTTCTTTATCGAGCATTGGTGAGATCGAACGATAAAGACATTTTCCTTCGCTGCGAGTGTTTTTGCCAGGATCGCGCGAGCGGCATGGCTTTACGAAATATCCGATCTTTGCTTGATCGCTTTCTTTCGAATCTTTCAACGTGCGGACATTTGAGAGTGTCGTGAAATACATCGAGCTAGCGTCGCCAATGAAACCAGTTACGACCGGCGGAGAAGGACGAGGTGACGGTTGAGGGCCGGGGTCTTTTTGTTCATCTGGGTTTGCTGGCGGTTGTTCTGGATTCTCTGGCGGAATTTTTTCGCCGGTCTCGTCGTCGAAACCGTCTTTGTTTTCGTCTTTTGGTTTTTTATCGTCTTTTTTCTTCGGTTTGATCGCCTCGTTTTCGAGAGCAATGAAAATATCGCGATGGTGAAACGCTGAATTGACGTCATTTCGAATGATGCGCATGGCATCTGAAAGTTCAGCATCACGCTCAATATCAGCTGTAATGAAGCTTCGGTTTTGAATCGCGGTTTGAATCGCCTGTGCCGTCAATAGCGAGAGCATCGCCAAAATGACGAGAGCGACGATAACTTCAATGAGCGTAAAACCAGATTCGTTACGCATCGTCATTCGTTACCACCGCCTCCGCTGCCACCAGCGGGTGCGCCGCCGCCGCCAGCGGGGAGCCCTGGAACCGAAAGCTCTTTTGTATAGTCGACAAAGTAAGTCGCAACAGAGTGTTTTACTTCAGTTCCACGACGATCTTTATAGATCACAGTCACGCTGGCTTCTCGGACGGCTTCTTTCATAAACTCTGCGATCGTCTTTACGATCATCAAGAGTGATTCTGTTGCGCCACCTTCGCGCGAGATGAGCGCTCCGCTCAGATCGGGCATTTCGAATGGTTGTGATGACATCTCCCAGCGATATCCGGGAAATTGAGGGCCGAAATCGCCACCGTCTTCTTCTTTGATCTCTTCGAACGGTTTTCCTCGGTACATGATTTCGATCTCGGTCATTTTTCGCTCGAGCAAGATCGCCATCGTGTTGTTCACGCGTGAGTTTTTGACTCGCGCAAAGTTGCCGCCCCAAGAATTCGCGAGAACGACAATGCCGCCCACCATGATGACCATGGCGACAAGAACTTCAATAAGCGTGAATCCGCGCTGACCTTGTTTCATTGCTGACGAAGTTCCTTGAGCGAAACTTTTCGCTCCAAAACCTCAGCGCGCCCAGTGAGGGGATTGATAAGAATCGTCCAATTCAAAGTTTTGCGATCCGTCATGTGAATCGCAACGTCTTCAGAGAGTCCGCTCGGGAAAAAATGAATGTAAGCGACTCCCTGGTCGATGGCTTTCTCGCGCGCACCGAACTCGACATTCTCGAAGAACAATCCTTTGGGCAAAGACACGGCGCCTTTGGTAAAGCGAGTGTCTTGTTGGAATTTGTTTTTATCTTGCGAGCTTTCTTTCTGAAGCTCGGTGAGCTTTTCGATTTCTTTCTCTTGGTCTTCGCTCAGAAGCGGTGTGACTCCGGATGCTGATTCGACCCAGTACGAATGACCTTTTTCAGGATCCATGTTGATGACGAGTCGGTTTGTCGTATTGTAAAGGCGTGCGTTGTTGCGCACCTCTCGCGTCATCACTGCGATTTTTCGCACCGATGTTCGCATTGAACTTCCCGAAGAGAAAAGTTTCGGTGCTCCGGCAACCAAGACACCCATGATGATCGCAAGAACGATCATGATCTCGACGAGGGTAAATCCGAAAGATGAACGCCGAAATGCAAAAGGGGGCATCATTGGCCCCCTTCGCTCAAAATCTAATTTCGAATTTCTAATCTCTATCACTCGAGTTCGGTTGAATTGATGTCTTTGTCGTAACCGTCGCCGCCGATTTTGCGGTCTTTGCCGGTCGAAATCAGAGTGAAATTGCCACCGTCAGATTCATAAACGAAAGGGCGTCCCCATGGATCTTTCGGCTCTTTCTTCATGTACGGTTCCGGTCCCCAGTTCGGGCAAGATTCACCGGGGCTAGCGGTGAGTGCCTTTAAGCCTTCGTCGGTTGTCGGATACGAATTACAGCTCAAGTTGTATGCTTCGAGAGACTTCGAAATTTCTTTGATTTGGATTTTTGCCGTGTCGACTTTTCCTCTGTTCAAGAAACCAACTGCGCTGGTTCCGAGGAAGGCCATGAGGCCGCCAACAATGACGAGAACGATCATGATCTCGATGAGAGTCATACCGCGTTCGTTCTTGTGAATTGAAAACATGTTTTGTCCCCTTAATGACGTCATTCTGTAGGTCCTCAATGGGCGATGTTCGCCATTTCGAACATCGGGATCATGATTGAACCGACGATGACGCCGATAACGACGCCCATCATAATAATCATGAGGGGTTCAAGCAAGGCTGTTAGGCCCTGGACTTGGGTTTTGACTTGGAAATCGTAGCTATCGCTGACTTGCGTCAGCATATTTTCGAGTTCGCCCGTTTTTTCCCCAATGTTGATCATATGGGTGACGATAGGGGGGAATTCGCCAGAGCGTTTCAGTGGCCCTGCGACCGATTCACCTTCAGAGATGTTGTTGCGCGCATCATCGATAGCGCTCGCTAAAACGCTGTTTCCGACGACGTTTCTGACGATGTCCATTGCCTGAAGCATGGGCACACCACCTTGAAGCAATGTCGCGAGAGTTCGAGTGAAGCGAGAGACGGCGACAAGTCGCGCGATTTTTCCAACAACAGGTAATTTCAGTGTGATGACGTCGTATTGATGGCTGCCTGACGGCGAGTTCTTCCAGCTGCGGAAAAAGAACATCGCTGCGAGGACGATAAGGCCTACAAGCCACCAGTAGTTGACCAAGAATCCAGAGATGCCAATAACCACTTCGGTGTACCAAGGCAGTTTCAATTCGGCGCTTTCAAACACGGCTTGCATCTTCGGAATAACGAAGACGAAAAGGACGCCGAGCATGGCTGTCACGAAAATCATCATGATGATCGGGTAGAGCATCGCTGATTTAACCTTCGAGTTCAGTTCGTTTTCAGCCTCGGTAAATTCAGCCAAGCGAAGCAGAATCACATCGAGAGTACCTGAAGCTTCTCCGGCTTCGACCATCGTGACGTAGATGTGATTGAAGATCTTTGGGTACTTTAGAAGTGCCTTATTGAATGAAGTTCCCTCATTCACCATGTTTTTGATGTCAGAGATGGCTTCCTTCAAGATCGGGAGTTCGACCTGATCTGTGACGGCGCTCAAGGCTTCAACCAACGGAATATTCGCTTTGAGCAGTGTCGCCAACTGGCGTGTCATCATCGCACGATCTTCGACACTAACGCTGCCACCCGAAGCAGTCTTGCGGCGTGACGCTTGTTTTGCTTTCGACTTGTCGCGAATCTCTTCGATGAAAATGCCATCTTTTTTAAGACGTGCACGAGCATTGCGGATGTTGTCCGCATCGACCGTCGAACGCACCGTCTTACCGGTGCGACTAATTCCTTTATACTCAAAAATAGGCAAAGATCAGCTTCCTTAAATGTCGACTTGAGTGTTGCTCAAGACTTCTTCAATCGTCGTAATCCCTTTGAGTACTTTCTCGATACCATGATCGCGGAACGTTCTCATGCCGGCTTGCACTGCGTGTTTTTTGATCGTTCCGCCATCTCGGCGTTGCATGATCAACGAGCGCACTTCTTCGTCGACGACCATCAGCTCTTGGATGATCGTTCGGCCGAGATAACCTTTTCCATTGCACTGTTCGCAGCCGATCGCTCGGTGAATACGGCCGGCTTCGGCGACTTCTTTCGTCAACCCGAGGCTTGAAAGTTCAAACGGTGTCGCTGAGTAGGGCGACTTGCAGTGTGGACAAAGGACACGAACGAGACGTTGCGCGACAACGCCGAGAAGCGATGTCGCAATCAAGAACGGTTCACATCCGAAGTCCATCAGACGAGGGAAGGCACCCGCAGCATCGTTCGTGTGCAGGGTCGAGAAGACCAAGTGACCCGTGAGTGATGCTTGGATCGCAAGTTCGGCTGTTTCGAGATCTCGAATCTCACCCACCATGATGACGTCCGGATCTTGACGAAGGAAGGCGCGAAGACCCGCTGCGAACGTAAGACCAATCTTCGAGTTCACCTGAACCTGTCCGATACCGTGAATCCGGTTTTCCACCGGGTCTTCGACGGTGAGGATGTTCACCGAGGGGCTATTGATCTTCGAAAGACAAGCATAGAGCGTCGTCGACTTACCAGAACCGGTAGGGCCGGTGACAAGCAAGATTCCGTACGAACGTAAAAGCAGATCGTTGTTCATGATCTCGAGCGTGCCGTCTGAGAATCCAAGCTGCTCAAGAGCCAAGATGACATTCGACCGATCCTGAAGACGCATGACAAGACGCTCGCCGAACGCCGTCGGAACGGAGTTCAAACGAATATCGATGTCTTTTCCGCCGACTTTCAGTGGAATTCGACCGTCTTGAGGAAGACGCTTTTCAGCGATGTTCAAGTTACCCATGACTTTGATACGCGAGGTGATCGCGTTCTGAAGCTTCTTAGGTGGCTTAAAGATATCGAACAAAACACCGTCGATGCGATAGCGAACGACCATGTCTTTTTCGTATGGCTCAACGTGAATATCGGATGCTTTTTCTTTTACGGCCCGGAAGAGAAGCGTGTTCACCAGCTTGATGACTGGAGCATCGTCTTCTCCAGCTTCGAGAAGATCGATGATCGGCTCATCGAGATCGTAATCTTCTTCTTCGATATCATCGAGACCTTGAAGCGCTGCCGTGCTCTTTTCATAGACGCGGTTGATGGCTTCTAAGATGCGGCTCTTGGTCGTCATGACTGGAACCGTGCGCTTCTTAAAGAGAACGCGCAGGTCATCCAGGATGCGAGTGTTCAGTGGGTTCGTCGTGAGAATCGTGACACGATCACTTTCTTCTTTGAACGGAAGAACTTCGTGCTTCTTCGCAAACGTCAGAGGGATGTTTGCGACGAGGTCAGCAGGGATCTCGGAGACGGGGATTTCCTTCATATAAGGAAGTCCCATACGAGTGCAGAGTTCAGAGACGAGTTCGTCAGGGCTAGCGGCATCCTTCTTCTCGAGAAGATCACGCAGGCTAACGCCGCCTTCGAAAGTCAGCCCGAGAACGCTATTGAGCTGATCTTCCGTGAGGCTCGTGTTTCTGAGTAAAAGGTTGTCTACTGCCACTATTCTATCCTTCGCCCTTCGGGCCTTATCTGCGGATCTTCTTTTTCTTCTTCACGCTCTGTGGCTGACGAATTTCAACTTCGTCGCTTTCATCTCGAGCGCTCGCGCGAGGAAGATTATCGACTTTCTTACCGTATGGATCGCGACCATCGAAGTTCTGCTTGATCCAATCAATGCGCTCGTTCGTTTTCTGAGTCAGAAGCTTCTGGGCATCCGATGTGCCGCGAATGATTTTCGGAGTCAGGAAGATCACGAGATTGATCTTCTTCTTTTCGACCTGGCGGCTCTTGAACAACCAACCTACGACAGGGATGTCACCAAGAATTGGAACTTTGTTTTCGTTAACCGACTCTTCGTCGCGGATTAGACCACCAAGGACCGCAGTATCGCCATTGGAAACGGTGATGTTCGTCTTTACCGAACGATCCGAAATGACCGTCGTTGAATCAACGAGATCCTTTGCGACGACAGCTGATTTTGTCGGCTGTTTTACGCTCTGGTTGATCTTGAGACGAACCACTTCGCTATCGGGACGGATGAACGGAGTGATGGTTAGCTTGATCGTCGCTTTCTCGAACTTAGGTTCAGCCGAAGAAATTCCGTTCGCACCTTGTGAGCGTGTCACGCCAACCGGAATCGTGTCGCCGACCTCGATCTCGGCTTCTTCGTTGTCCATCGCAAGAATCTGCGGAGTCGAAAGAATGTTGCTCTCGAGGTTCTGTTGCAGAATCTGGATGAAGGCGAGAAGTGAAGGGACCGTGATTTTCTGACCGGCAATCGTCATTTCAAGATTTTGACCACCACCGAAACCGAGGATAGTGCCGTTGTCCGCAGCAGGGTTGATGATGTTTTGAAGCGATCCTGCACTAGAGAAACCAGCTCGACCGATACCGTTCGAATCTTTATCGAACGTATAATAGGTCGGATTCCAAGCGCGGTTCTTCGTCGTATTCATCTCCATGATGATGCCTTCGACATAGACTTGGTCGCGCGGAATATCGATTTTCGCAAGAAGCGACTTTACCGATTCATAGTCTTGTTTGCTGGCAACGATGACCAAGCTGTTTGTGTTCTTGTCAGCAGTGATTTTAACGTCGCCGCCGAAGATGTTTTGGCGATCAAGGGGAGTCGAGACGCGTCCCATTGAGCCAAGCCCGCCAGCTGCCGATGTTCCGCCAGCTGCTCCACCAGCGGCACCGCCGCTAGTGATGCCTTGAAGTGTTGCGCCGATCTTTTCAGCTTCGCCATATTTTACGTAATAAACGAAAACTCCGCCGGCTTCTGCTGGATCGATTTTGTAATCGAGTTTCTTAACGAGATCGCGAACCTTTTGAATGCCGGCTTGGTTACCAACGACGATGATCGCATTCGTGCGTTCATCTGGAGCAACCAGCGAAAGCTCTTCAGGAGTTCCGCTGCCAGGTGTGCCGCCGCGTGAACGGAAGCGTGGAACGCCAGCGCCGAAGCCGCCGCCCGATGCTGGGCGACCACTGGTCGGATCTTTGTTGATGATCTGGTTGACGAGATTCGCAAGGTCCGTCGCTTTCGCGTAGCGAATAGGCATGACGGAAAGCTGTTCTTCGAAGCCAGGGCGATCGAGTTCAGTGATGATCTTCATCATGCGTTCTACGTTTGAACCGTAGTCAGAGATGATGAGTGAGTTTGTCGGTTCATACGGCGTCATCTCGCCATCTTTTGATGGAAGAATGCGAAGACGTTTGTTCACTTCTTCGGCCGTGATGTGCTTCAAGTGAATGATTCGTGTGATCATGATGTCGGCGTTCGGGTAGTACTTGCCGGCATACGTTTCGATCGAATCACGTTGTGCGTTTCGAGCGCTCTTTACTTTCAAGAACTTGCCCGAAGGAACAACGGTGAAGCCGTTGATCGCAAGAGCAGACAAGAACGCCTTGTAGGCTTCTGCTACCGAGATCTGTGACGGTGCGATGATCGAGATCTTTCCACGAACACCCGGATCGATGATGAAGTTCTTTTTCGTCAGCTGCGAGATCGCCTTGATGACATCGGCGATTTCTGCGTTCGGGTAGTCGAAGCTTTCGAT
>DATLHP010000349.1:0-25795 GCA_035539835.1 Bdellovibrionales bacterium | reverse complement strand
GTCGAGAATCAGATCGAGATTTCGCTCGCGTTTTCCGCTAGCATCAGCGGCTTTCTTTGCTGCATCGGCCGCAGCATCTGGCGCCGCATCTCCGAGAAGGCTTGTGACGTTGTTTTTCTCATCTGCCATGACTCACTCCTTCACGATTTTTCGAGTGACTTGGACCGCAACCGATCCGTGATTGATTCCGTAGTAACCTTTGAACTTTTTAGAACCTTCGATCTGAACGTCGAACTCACCGTTCGCGTCCTGATCGAGAGAGATAACGTCACCCGGCTTCAAATTCATCAGCTCTTGCAGGGTGATTTCGGTGTTTCCGAGATCGACACGAATGTCGACGTCGGTTTCGAGAAGCTGATCTTGAATGATGCTTGCCCAGAGAGTCTTATCCGTTTGATCCGATTCAACTTGGAAACCGCTCGAGAGTTTCTGTTTGATCGGCTCGATCGTCGCGTAAGGAATAACGAGAGTGATCGTTCCGTTGGCGTTTTCAAGTTCGACGTCAAACGTTGAAGCGATAACGACGTCCGTTGGTGGAACGATACCGACAAACTGCGGGTTCACTTCGGTACGAACAAATGAGCAATCGATTTTTTCAACTGAAGCCCACGCTTGCTCGAGATCATCGATTGCGAGTTCAACGACCTTTTTGACGATCGAAAGCTCGATCGGTGTGAAGTCTTTGCCTTCGATCTTCGTATATGGACGATCGTCGCCACCGAAGAAGCTGTCGACCAACGCATACGCGAGCTTCGACTCGATGACGAGAAGAGCTGAACCGCGAAGAGCGTTGAAACGCAGAACCGACATACAAGTCGGCATCGGAAGCGTGTTGATGAATTCGCCGAATTTCAAAAAGTCGGTCGATGCATGGTTGAGGGCAGCAATTTTACGAAGCGCTGACGACAACGAGACACGGAACGAACGCATGAATTTTTCGTAGATAACGTCGAGCTGCGGAAGGCGACCGCGAATAATACGATCTTGCGAGGTTAAGTCATAGACGACGACAACGCGGTCATCGGCCGGAGCACCTTCAGCTCCGCCGCCCTCATTGGCGAGTTCGCCTTCCGAAACGGCGGCGAGGAGTGCATCAACTTCGCTCTGCGATAATACCTGATTCATCAGTCGACCCCGTCAGCCTTAGTTGAAAATAAACTCAGTGAAGTGAACGCGCTTGATCTTTCCAGTACTCAAGAACGTGTTCACCGTGTCGCGGATCTCTTCACGCAAGAATTCTTTGCCGTCGGCACTTTCCATCTGCGCGTGTGTTTTGCTTGAAAGAAGAATGATGATGATGTCGCGGATCTGCGGCTTACGCTTGTCGATCTCGTCGGCGATCTTTTCACCTTCGACTTCGAGTTCCATGCTGACTTTAAGAAGCATGTTTCCGCGATGACCCGAGAGATTCACAAGGAATGTCTCGAGAGGGATCATCTGCCCAACGAAATTTTCTTCGGGTTTCGCCGCACCATGCTCGCCGTGCTCACCCTTGGCAGCCTCTGCTTCGGCGTTGACGACCTTATCAACCGCCTCTGCCTGCGCGTGCTCTTTCTGCTTATTCAAGTAGAGCATCGCGCCGACGCCGGCGACGACCAACATGTTCAATACGACGAGTGCGTAAAGAATGACGGGCTTCCCCGCCGGTTTACTACCACTATCACTCGCGCCCTCGGCGGCTTTTGCCGCTGCATTATCTTCTGCCACTGCCCTACTCCTTGGGAGTTGCTAAGCTCGACTAGACTCGACCATCCATGCGGTCACACGTCTGCCACAAAGACAGAGAGAGCAACGCCGATGCCAAACAGACGTTCGTCTCTCGCAGTGATGTCTTATGCAGTTAAGTGCTTGATCACTCGTCGGTTCGTGCCAACGAACACAAGAAGTGCAGTAAGAAATGACGCCAACACCACAGCAGCGAGTCGGCGTTTTGACTGGACGAAGGTACGCCTCAGTACTCGAGGCAGTCGATGCGTAGGTCGGTGATGTTCAGGGCGATTGCTGGAAGCTTTGCCGAAAGCGAGTACTCGCCGCCGCCTTTGTTTTCGAGTTTGAAGCCCGGAGCTTCGAAACGATCTTTCTTCCAAAGACCGAAACCTTTCGAAGTGCGAGTCGTGCGGACGGTCGCTGTCTTCATCTGATGAAGGTGACCAAACGAAACTCGCACATCCTCTTGAACATGGTTTCCTGGAAAAATTTGAAACATGAGCTCGCGTCCGTCAGCGAACTTCGCCCCACAGCCCAAAACGGATCCGTGTGAAAGCGATGGCGTGAGAATCAGAGCTAAAATAAACAGTCTCATGGGCGATACCTCGTGCCCAAAAGACTCCAAACTCTATGCCCAAACGCGGACGAATGTAGCCGTCTCGGCATCTCGGAAAGTGCCGTTACTGAGCATGAGCTTGTAAGAAGTCCTTAGTCGATCTCTGGCCAGTTGCGCCCTTTGCGCTTGGCGATCTCTTTCATGATGCGAAGAGTTTCGTCATGGAGAGTTGGGTTTCCGCACAAAACTGACTTCATCCGCGGATTGAATTCGCGGCCATCCATATCAGTCGCGATGCCGCCAGCTTCGCGTGCGATCAACACGCCGGCAGCCGTATCCCAAGGAGCGAGATTCTTTTCCCAAAAACAATCGAAGACACCGCTTGCGACCATACAGAGATCAAGTGCCGCAGCACCCGCGCGACGAATTCCACGCGTGTGGCGAACGATGCGCGCAAGTAACTCTAGCTGTTCATCGAGTGTGTTGTCGTAACTAGAAAACCCTGTTGCGAACAATCCGTCTTTCATTTCGGAGCGCGTGCTCACGTGAATCGGTTGTGGTTTGCCCGTTGCTCCACTTGTGGCAAATGCTCCGCCGCCGCGGACCGCATGAAAGCGGACTCCTAATTTCGGAGCATCGACCACACCGACTTGCAGCTCGCCATCGATTTCGAGAGCGATACTGATGCAGAACATAGGAAACTGATGGATGAAATTAGTGGTCCCGTCGAGCGGGTCAATGATCCAAAGTGGGCTGCCCACACTTCGACCACTGTCTTGATCTGAGCCACTCGATCCATATTCTTCACCGAGAAAAGCATGGTCCGGGAAAGTTTTTTTCAAAAGACCGACGATCGCTTTTTCAGCTTCGCGGTCAGCATCGCTCACCAGCCCAGCCTGGTACTTTTCTTCGACGTTTCGTAAGTGGCCGAAATGACTGTCGAGGACTTTACTCGCATCATTGGCGGCAGCTTGAGCAGCAGCTAAATACCGACCCAAGTCGGCTGGTGGGACCTTCGACATGGGACCATGAACCCGAGGTTCCCCAATGTTGTCAAGAATTTGACGCGTTGACCGATCGGCGCTCGGACTCTACGATCAAGAAAAGCACATATTCTTTGGAGCCATTCAAATGATGAAGAACCAATCGGGTAGTTCGAAGATGGACACGATCCTGAAGATGCTATTGATCGCGTTCGTTTCGCTCTTGGCATTCTCGTCGGGCGTCTACTTCGGTAAACAAATGAGTGATAGCGATTATCAGCTCAAAGCCCTTGAGAGCGACTTCAATAGTCACGGTACTGTCGCTCAAAAAACTGAAAATCCAGAAGACACGATCAGCGAAGACGAAGTCGCGTCGCTTTCTGAGAAGTATTTGAACGAAGAAAAGAAAGCTGAGCGCGGTGTTGCTTCTGAAGAGCATGGTGCAAAGGCTGAAGGCCATGAGGCACCCGCTGCCCACGGCGAAAAAGCAGCGCACGCTGCTCCGGCAAAGCACGAAGAAGCGGCAGTAGGCCACGGTGAAGAAGCCGCTCCAAAGAAAGCGGACGCACATGCAGCCGCAGCTCCGGCAAAATCAGGCAAGCCTGATCTCAGCGCTGTTCACAAAGCCGCTGAGCGCGTTGCTCACAACGCTGCTCCGATCGAAAAGGCGCATGCTCCTGCTGCCGAGAGCCGCGTTCCAAACAGCCTTCCAAAAACAGTCGGCGCAAAATCAGTTGTTGAGTTCACAGTTCAAGTCGCTTCATACCCAACGGCACAAGCGGCAAAAGAGCATGCAACTCGCCTCGTAAATAAAGGCCTTCCGGCATTCCCGGTTGAAGCAACTATCAACGGTCGCACTTGGTACCGTGTGAGTGTTGGCAGCTTCAAGACAATGAAAGAAGCGACGGGCTTCCGCGCTCAAGTCCTCAAGCAAGCGGACGTCACTTCAGCAATCGTTCAAAAAATCCAGCGCTAATGTGTTCGCAATGCCGCTGGCATTGCTGAGGTTTTCCTTTCGAAAAACCTCATTCCCCTCAGTATAAATCTGAGCGTTTGATCGAAGGCCTCCGAGTGGGGCCTTTTTCTTTTCCGAGTCTGAAACCCGCAAAAAGACCGACACTGAACGCCGGATTTGGATGGTAGTACTCGGCCGCCGACAGGCGAGTTTCGAGATTCAATTCAAAGTACTGTAGAGTCCACTGCCAACCGCCAACGAGGGCCGCAACCGGAAGCGTTTCACCAATGTGTGCTTGCGATGAGCTTCCGATCTTTGTGTTTACGAATTCGTTTCCGAAACCGACCCCGGCTGCCGCAAATGGACGAAACTTCCAGCGCTTCAGGAATACGTGTTTCCCCCAGAGTAAAAACTCTTGGCGATCTGTTGCGACCTGCATTTCACCGCTGCCGTCGCTACGAGACGCTTGGGCATACTCGAGATAAACATCGGCCAATCGAAACGAGTACCCACCGCGCAGGGCCCACGGGATGCTCGCGCGATAGTCACGGCCGTCAGACTCTTGCTCAACGACGATTGAACCACCAACAGACCCGATCGCTTGAGCGTGAGCCTGAGTGCCCGCAAACAGACAAAGAAGAACGAAAAGGTACTTCATGGTTTACACCCTTTCGCTTTGCCCGAACTGCTGAAGGTATCGATTTCTTGGCAAGATTCTGGCGATGTCCTCGCCCACTCTTCTGAAAGAAGATCGACGAGCGCATCCGGAGAAATTCGTTGCTCGGAGTAACTTGTAGCAACTGTCTCGCGCAAGCGCGGCAAGACGGCGATCAACGACTGTGCAGCCTTGGCTCTCTGTGCGAAGGTCGGCGCCTTGTGGCCCGAGAGCTTCAATGACATCGAACGCATGAAACGTGCGTAGTGGGTCCCAAGAAGATAAGCCTCTCGAACTTGGAGACGATCTTTTTCTTTGTAAAATTCAAAAGCCCTCAATCTATCGTTGATCGCGGCGATTGACGGTAGTTTCTCAGCAGCCTTTCCCATAGTGCGAGACTCTTTTTCGCTCGCAAGCGAGTGTGCGATGAAATCAGCGTCGCCTGTGTAAACCCACGCCCAGTAGTCCGCGAGTCCTTCGTTGAGGGCACGAAGCAAGAATGCGTTGTAGCTTGCCGGCGATACGAGCGGACCCTTGATAACATCGGTCGACTTCTGAGCTTCAATGGCGCGCACGACTTCGTCGAGGCTTTTTGCATCTTCGAGAGCCCAATTGCATCCATGAGGAACGATGGCCTCTCTCGGCAACGAACTCAAAATACCGGCTTGAAAAATTCCGTGAAAATGTTCGTGTGCAATGACACCGCCGTTGAGCGCAACCGGAAGTCGAGCGCGTTCAGTCGGAACAATCAAAAGCGCGTCGTAACGACCATCGTAGAGAGCGTTGTCGCGAATGTTACGCTGACCATCAAAGATCTGAGCTTGAATTCCGATTTTCGCCGGCCACTTGAGCTGAATTCCCAATTTCTGATCGAGTTCGCGCAGCCTTTCGAAGTGCGCGTAGACCGATGTCGCCATCAACGAATCTTGATCGGCCGGAACGATCACGCCATCAGAACGCTTGATATAGCGGCCGACCGGGCGATCGCCCGTTAATTCTCCGCTTGCATCCGTGGGCTCTACGAGAATTTGGGCGGCCTCACCCCTAAAGAACTCAGGTTCGTTATAGGTCTTGATATTGACGACCTGAATCCCGTACTGCCCCTGGCGATCGAACCATGGAAGCTGGTAACGAGTTCCTTCGGGCCCCTTCGGAGAACAGCCTGAAAGCGACGCCAGAATGAGGACGAGCGCCGCACCGATACTTTTCTCAAATCCAAGGGCTGAACGCTTCACAAAACTCACCTACTGGCTTAGAGTCACCGTCTTGCAATTTCGACCTAAACGATCGATTCGAGTGCCGTTTTCAGGCACCCGAAACTGCGCTAAGTCGAATCCGAACTCCGGCATGCCGGAAGGCTCGGAACCCTCTGAATGAGTGCAAGTTCAGTGCACGCAGGTTGCACCAAGGGACCGTGAATTAAGGAAATGGATAGGACTTAGTCAGTGAGCGAATCCACACCTCTCGAAAAACAGTTGGCGTCACTGAATCCCCCGCAGAAAGATGCGGCGGAAACACTCGAAGGCCCATTGCTCATTCTCGCAGGCGCAGGCTCCGGGAAAACACGAGTTCTCACGTTCCGAACCGCAAACTTGATCGCGCAAGGACTCGCATCGCCCGAAGAAATCTTGGCTGTGACGTTCACAAATAAAGCGGCCAAAGAGATGGAATCCCGCATTCTCTCTCTCTTGAAACAAGTCGGCGTTCCAGTTTTCGGTCGCATGTGGATTTCGACATTCCACTCGATTTGCGCTCGTATCTTGCGCGAACATATTCATCTTCTCGACTACAAACCCTTTTTCGGTATCTACGATTCAGCCGATCAACTTTCGATGGTCAAAAAAGTCGTCATCTCTCTTGGCATCGATGAGAAAACGCATCCTGCGAAGAGTTTCGCTGCGCGAATCAATGCCGCGAAAACAGATGCACTGACACCGGATGACGTTCGTCGCAAGAAACATTTCATGGACGAGCGTTCGATCCAGGTTTACGCGAAATACGAAGAAGAAATGCGCCGTGCGAACTCTCTCGATTTCGGTGATCTCTTGATGAAGACGTATCAGCTCTTCACTGACTACCCGGCGATTCTCGAGTCGTACCAGCGCAAATTCCGCTACATCATGGTCGATGAGTACCAAGACACGAATCGTATTCAGTACTTGCTTGTGCAAAAGCTAGCGAGCGCACACCGCAATATCTGTGTCGTCGGCGACGAAGATCAGTCGATCTATTCGTGGCGTGGTGCCGACATCAACAACATCCTCGATTTCGAAAAAGACTTCGGAACTGCGAAGGTCGTAAAACTCGAACAAAACTATCGATCGACGAAAACGATCATCGGGGCCGCAACCCACGTCATCAAGAACAACTCCCAGCGAAAAGACAAAACCCTCTTCACTGAAAACATGGATGGCGAGCCGATCATTATTCGCGAAGAAACAAACGAATACGACGAAGCTCGTTTCGTTGTCGGAGAAATTCAGAAATTTTTGAACAGCGGTGACTATACCGAAACTGAAATCGCGGTTTTCTATCGCACCAACGCACAATCGCGAGTTCTCGAAGAGCAATTCCGTACGCGCAATATTCAATACAAAATCGTCGGCGGCATGAAGTTCTACGAACGCATGGAAATCAAAGACGTCCTTGCGTACATGAAGCTGATTCTGAATCCGACGGACGACATCGCCTTAAAACGCATCATCAACGTCCCGGCCCGCGGCATCGGCAAGACCACCGTGGATCGCCTCGAAGAATTCGCTGCAGAAAAAGGTGTCTCGATGATCGAGGCTACGGCTCTCGCTGTCGATCACCGTGAATTCAATGCCGGAGCGACAAGCAAGCTTCGCGGCTTCTTGAACATCTTGAGCACGTTGCGCGACAAGGCTCCGAATATTCCGTTGCCTGAGCTCTATCATGCGATTCTCGACGAAACTCAGTATGTGATTCGCTTAAAAGAAGAAGATACGCCTGAAGCCGAAAGCCGTATCGAAAACTTAGAAGAGCTCGACAACGCGATCTCGAAGTTTGCGCAAGAACGCGGCGACGAAGGCACTCTCCAACATTTCCTCGAAGAAATGGCATTGGTCAGCGATCAAGATCAACTCGACGAAGCCGGCGTTGAACTGAAGACTGTCACGATGATGACTCTTCATATCTCAAAGGGTCTCGAATATCCGGTCGTGTTCATCGTCGGCATGGAAGAAAACCTCTTTCCAAGCAGTCGCGCCGACGAAACTGACGATCCGACAGCGATCGAAGAAGAACGACGCTTATGTTACGTGGGCATGACTCGCGCCGAGAAGCGACTCTTCCTTACCTACGCTCGCACCCGCAAAGTCTGGGGTACCGACCAGCACAATGCTCCAAGCCGCTTTTTAAAAGAGCTGCCGAAAGAGGGCGTCATTCAACAAACGAGCGTGCAGCGTCCGAAGTTCATGGATCGCATGCGTTCGGCCTCGAGTGACTTTGATTCTGGCAGCTTCGATAGCGGCTGGTCTCGCGGTAAATCGAAGCAGCACCCGCTGATGACGAGCGCTGGCGATGCGATGCCGAACTACGAAGATTTCGGCGATGAGAGCTTCGATGAAGGTGGCGGCGACGAATTCAAAAAAGGAATGCGTGTACGCCATCCTTCCTACGGCGTAGGATCCATTCTTCAAGTCGAAGGCAAAGGCGTAGACACAAAGGTCAGCGTCGTCTTCGGCGACAACACGGTAAAGAAATTCGTAGCCAAGTATGCCCGACTCGAACGCGTCTGATTCTCGAACCTCCGGAACTCTGTATGCACTCGGTGCGTACACGCTCTGGGGTTTCTTTCCGATCTACTGGAAGTTTCTCACAGCATTTTCATCACTTGAACTGATCGCCCATCGCTTGATCTGGGCCTTTTTGTTTTATCTTTTCTTGAGTTGGCATTATTCAAAGGCAAGCGGCCGGCAAAGCCTCACCCGATGGATCGATATCTTTCGGAATCGCGAGACGGGCTTTGCCGTCATGGCTGCGAGCGTTTTGCTCACGACGAACTGGCTTCTTTACATCTACGCCGTGAACTCAGGGCAAGTGGTCGAAGCAAGCCTCGGCTATTTTATTACTCCCCTGTTTAACGTTCTCACTGGATGGCTCGTTCTTCGCGAAACTCTTTCGCGCACGCGATGGATCTCGATCGCACTTGCGGCGATCGGTGTTTCGATGCTCGCATTTCAGGCCGATCATTTTCCGTGGATTGCACTGAGCCTTGCGACGACATTCTCGCTCTATGGGTTGATTCGTAAACGTCTTAAGGTCAGCGTCTTTGATGCATCGACTGCGGAAACAGCGACACTCGTCGTTCCAGCCGCGATCTTTGTGATCTACTCACGTTTCTTCGCTCCTGGTCACCATGATGCCACGCACTTTGAATTCACACTGCTCGCTCTCAGCGGAGTTGTAACCGGACTTCCACTCATCTGGTTTGCACAAGCAGCGATTCGCTTGCCACTCTCAAAGCTCGGCTTCTTTCAGTACATTGCTCCGACCATTCAATTCTTGCTCGGCGTCTTCATCTACAACGAGCCATTCTCTTCGACAAAACTTTGGTCATTCGCATTCATCTGGCTCGCCCTCGCAGTCTTCAGCTGGGAAACATTGAGGCGAAACCATGGTCCAAAGAAAGCGACTTAAACTTACTTTCTAGCCGCGGGCTTCTGGATCAACCGATACAGATCTCCGAGCTGTAAGATATCTTCCATGAGTTGTTTGTCGCTATACATGCCGGGGCCCTCGAGCTTGATTGCAGCAAGCCCAATATCAGTACTGGCGCTAGAAAATTCGCTCGTCATCACTTCTTGCACCAAAACCGGAATTTTCTTGTAAACATAGTCGGACGCAAGCCGCTCCGGCGAACTCATCGCTTCCATTCGTCGCAAAATCTTGTCAGCGAGTTTTAAGAATTCATCATTCACAGTAAGGCTCCTTGATTAGGGACAAAAATCTGGCGGGCTCCGCCGGGCTCGTTAAAATTCGGAGCGACAAGACCATCAATGACTTTTGTCCCCTTCGGCAAAGTCCATTCTTTAATCTCATACGTCCCTTTATTCGGCAGTGCCAACTGCTTTACTGGATCAGTGAGTTTTTCAGTCGTAACCCAGTTCGCTCTCTCCAGAGTTACGCCGGGCTGATAGTATCGATAGACAGTAGTGTCTGCGTTCATTGTTTTTACTGAACTCCCAGGGGTAAATGCATTCACGATCTCTCGCCGTCTTTGCCGCGAGATATTGTTGTCTTTCAATACAGAAACAGCCTCCTTCAATTTTCTAATGTTTTGCTTCAGTGGTTCCGCGCGATGAGCAGCTATCGCGACTGCCTCCTGGGCGTCACCTATTGTCGACGACGTAAGACCGACGGCTTTACCTGATGTCCTTTCAAGTCCTCTCGAGAAATCATCCAGATAGGCTGGTGGCGAGTGAACTGCTCTCTGAGCGAAGCGATAGCCAGCACCGCTACCGATCGCGAGCCCTAGGGCAGACAACGCACGTTCGGATGAAGAAAGGCGTTCTCCAGATGCAAAGTCTCGACCTACAAAGACTTCGTAGAGGTCGGCGGCATCATTGACGACCGGAATGAAGCCGATACCGAGACGAGCCATCGACCCGAAGAGCGCTTCTTCAAGTTCCGCCAGGAGTGATGAGTGCGAATTCGGAACGACATTCAGTGCTATCGGCTGAACATCTGGCCGTGAAGATGCCAAGTAGAAGTTCGTCAGGTCGATTTCTTCTAATCGCGACGTTGGGTTGTAGAACGTAACGTCCTGCGAAGAATATCCATCGCTCTGACTTTCTGAATAGAGCGAAGTTCCAGGAATTTGGCTAAGCTCGTCATTCGTTGGTAACGAATGCTTTGACGATAGACTTTCAATTGATTCTTTAAAGTCCTGGTAGTTACGAAATTTTCCCTTTACGACATCGTACTGTTCTCTCGCTTCCGAAACGCCGGGAATCGATAACAATTCTCCCATTAGCAGATTCTGCATTTCACTTTTCACTCCCGACGGAAGCTTGAGTGAAGCGTTCGGATCAACCCGCAACAGAATGGCTTTGAGGCGGGACGGATAGTCTTCCCAGTGTGTGCCGCTTTTCAGGTTCCATATGATTTCTTGTATTTCAGACCGGTTCGCCTCCCCGGCCCGCCTGAGAGACAACAACTCTTTTAGATAGCGGACTCCTGATTCAGAGGTTTGCCAGTGATAGACCTCTCTAGATTCAGGAGAAGCATTGTACGGATTTAAACAATAGCTTTCGAATGGAAGCGTAACGCGCATGAATGGCAAAAGAACGACTTTGGTTCCTGCCCGACTTTTTAACGTGATGTAAGACGCAAGGAGTTCGTCATGCAACTTCCAGTCAGCCTCAGTAAGATGGACCCTTTTAAGCGCATCTTTGAATCGACGAATCTTTGCTCGAACTAGCACCGGGTTGACGAATTGAGGCTGAGAGGAAGCCGGATAAGTTTGCTGTTCGAGTGATCGTTTTGATTCTTTTGGATGAGTAAACTTTGGACTGGTCGCACATGAAGTGACCAAGAGACAAATAAGAAGCCAAAATAGTCTGTATGAAACCGTCACGAGAACCCCTTCCGTCGTTAGACGCGAAAGAGAGATTTGCAGACGGCGAACCACCTAAGACATCTCGTCAAGTCGAAGATATGCAATCTCAACTGGAAAACTCGCTGTTTTTCCGAAAATCGGATGCGAATTCCAAAACTGAAGACGCTTTTAATTGGAATTAGCTCCACGATCTCTAGTCATTCCATGAGTCACACTTTCGCTACTCTAGAAGAGGCGGAGGTGTCAGCTATGGATAAACAAAACATCGACAGAAAGAAATCCATCGAGATTGCAGAGGATCTTGCGCGCGAGAATGCAGCGCAGACTTCAAACGGCAATCGTGAGACGACAGACTCAGAGAAACTCGGCGGAGCCCAAAGAGGCGGCCCCGGAACATCTCACGCAAAAGAAAAGCAACCGCCAGGCGCAACGCGCCCACAGCGACCTTCCGAATAACTAGAGCTTCGCGTTTTTCAGTGATTCCCACTCGGCGAGATACATCTCGGCATCGATGGGTTTGATGAGCCCTTGAGCTGGCGGATTCACGTAATCAGCGCGCACGCCATCCCAACCAACATATGTTCGATGATTCTCACCGCGAGCGATCTCGAAGTTCGGCGTTAGATTCGTCTTCCCGCCACCGTCGGGAATATCGACTGCGAAAGTCGGCATCGCAAGCCCCGAAAGGCTACCCCATAGCTCGCGTTGAATGTCGAGTGAGTCTTCGATCGACGTTCGCAAGTGATCAGTGCCTTCGCTCGGATCACACTGGAACATGTAATAAGGTTTTGCGCGCAGATACATCAAACGGCGCGAGAGAGCCTGAATCACCGCTGGATGGTTATTCACTCCGTTGAGCAAAACGAGCTGGTTGAAAACCGGAACCCCATTATCAACCATTTTCAAAACAGCGTCGGCCGCTTCGCGCGTCAGCTCACGCGGATGATTGAAGTGAGTCATCAGCACAACCGGATGATGTCGCTTGATCACGCTCACTAGTCCATCCGTCACGCGCATCGGGCAAACGACAGGCATGCGAGATCCAAGGCGAATGATCTCAACATGCTCGATCGAGCGAAGATCGCTTAGAACGCGATCCAAAATCGAATCTGACAACGTCAATGGATCGCCGCCGGAGAGAATAACTTCGCGAAGTCCCGTTTTCGATTTGATGTAACTGAGCGCTTGATCGTAGTCAGTGCTTCGAACGAAAGCCTCGTCGTTACCGGTAAAATGCTTACGGGTGCAGTAGCGGCAGTAAACCGAGCAAGTGTCCGTGACTAAGAACAAGAGACGATCGGGATAGCGATGAATGATTCGTGGAGCTGGGTTATTTCGCTTCTCTCCCAAAGGGTCGAGCATTGCCTGCGCACCCATGTGAAGCTCGCTCGCCGTCGGCATTAAGATGCGACGGATCGGATCCTTCGAGTTTTCACGTGAAGCCAGCGATGCATAATAAGGAGTACAGCGAATCTGAAAGAGTTCTTTTCCGCCTTCAAACCCCGCCCGTTCATCTGACGTTAAATCAAAGACACGCTCGAAGTCCTTTTCGGTCTTCAGCGAATGACGAAGCTGCCAAGTCCAATCCATCCAATCCGATGGCGAGACTTCAGCGGGCTTTGAGCTTTGCGGATAACTGAGTTTCACAGCTGTCCATATATAGGAGGCGTGGGCACAAGTCGATCACGTCGTCGCTCGCGCGAAAAAGCGTCGCTTTCCGTCTTTTTGCCCCGTCAGAAAAATAGGCACCCCCAAATACGCGAAATCTCAGGCCGTTCTCATAGTGAGACGCCCTCTAGCACCGATGATCGACAAGTTTTCAGTCACCCTCGACTTCGCCTCTAACGAACTTTGCCCCAGAAAAATCGATAACTTATGCGATGCCAGGCCGTTTCGGCCCAGGGTTTGGATTAAGGAAAGGTGGAAGAAACTTATTTTTGGAGGAGATCGGTATGAAATACTTCAACTCAAAACAGGCATACCTCAAAGGGTTCTTGGTGCTGGCTCTCGCTGCCAATGCATCTTGGAACGGCGGTTTGAGTACATTGGTTTCAACTGATTTCGCATCCAAAGACGGAGAGATGGCGGGAAATACTGCAACAGCAGCAGCTCCAGCCGCAGAACCGGCAAAACTCTCAACAACCGGTGCAGCAGTTCAAACAGCAGGTACAGCGGGCGCGAAGCCAGATGCAGCACTCGCACCTCAATCAAGCGCAGCGCCCGTAGCGGTCGCAGCGGCTCCTGAAAAAGCGATCGAAGTTATTCCTGAAGGCAAAGCATACACGCTCGAGCTTTGCGAAAACTCTTACCGAGTAGAAATGCGCGAAGTACAAACGTCTTCTGGAAAGAAAACTCAAGTCGAAGTCTCAAAGCGCTTCCCGAACGAAGTGATCGCACTTCCAACACGCATCCTGTCTGGCAGCCTCGAAGAAAACTACTCGGCTGAATCGAAAGCTCAACTGACTAAGTACATCACGAAAGAAATCACAGAGAAGGCGACCAAAGAAGGTGCGAAGTGTTCGACAGAGACAGCAAAGAACGACAAAGACAGCAAGAAATCTGAAGACACAGACTCACGTGATAAAAAAGAATGCCGCTCAGGTTCAGAAAACGACAAGATCGAGTGCAAAATCGATCGCTTGTCTTCACTGAAACTCGAAGATGAAGACGAAAAAGTTCGTCGCAAAGCTAGCAACGAACTCTCGTCTCTCTTGTCTGAACTCAAGCGCTCGATCTCTACACAGCTCCGTGCCGATGTATCTAGCTGCGATGAAGAATCATCTGAACGCTCGCGCACTTCAAAACGTTGCGAAAAAGCTCAGGAAGACCTTCAAAATGGTCGCGACAATCTCGAGAACCTTGCTAGCGCTATCGAAGACCTTCGCGAACTCGATATCGATGAAAAACAAGAAGTGACTCTCGATCGCTTCGACCGATTGGTTCCAGAGCTCGAGAAAATCGCAGATGCGACTAAGATCTCAAGTGAACAACGTGAGGCGCAATCTGACATGGTTGCTGCTCAAAAAGCAGTACAAGAAGCAGCGAAAAGAAAAGATCCACAGGCGATGTTCGAGGCTCAAGTTGCACTCTTCAACGCGCAACAAGCAATCAACACGGCTCAAGTTGAACGCTTCGAGCTTGAGTCATCACTCAAAACTCGAATCATCAACGACTTCAATGCACACAACCGCCTTCGCTCGGTCCTAGATATTGACGCCATGTCATTCGGTGACTTCCGCGGCGGATACTCGGATATCTTCGGCGCCCTCCAACTTCGTCCACTCAATATGCGCGAAGCTAACTCGGCTTCTTATGCTGACTTCGCTGCACCAGACAACGCAGCTTTGTACCGCGCATCAGCAGCTCGCACTTGGGGTAACCAAATCGCAGCTCGCCCACCGCGCCTCGCTTGGTTGAACAATGCGAACTCGGCAGTGGGACTCAACAACACACCGCGATTCAATAGCCCTGGAGCAAGCTCGGCCTTCCCAGGTGGTTTGCAGGGCAGCCCACGCAACTACACGAGCCCAATGCGCACTAACTAAGTCAGTACGCAACAATCAGTGAGAACAAAGAGACGCAGATCGGAAACGATCTGCGTTGTTGCTTGAATGTTGCCTTGTTTTTAAGCTACACCCTACGACCAAGGCCCGATTACATCGATAGCCTGGCCGGTTCTCGATGTGATTGTCTTCGTCGATTCCTTGGTTGGAGACGAAAAAAAACCAGGGGGATTACTCCCCCTGGGGCCCTGCTCCGCTATCCGGTCAAGATGCAAATCAAGTTGAATTCATGCTGTCATCAAGATGCCGTACAAGCTGCTTAAAATTGAATAGCGGCCTTGGTTACTAATCCATATGCAAAACTATTATCGAAGTTCTGGTCTCCGCCCTTCCATGCATCACCCGGGAACATAAAGCCCGCTTGCGTGATCCATGTGAGACGCTCGAACGGTTGATACGTGATGTTCAAATCGACTTCGTATCCGAGAGATTTATTCGTCGACTCAACAGCTGTGCCGTTCACGTAGTTCGTCTGATTGAGCATACCGTAAACGAAAGTTCCACCATACGAGAAATTTTCTTTCCACTGGTACTGAAGGCTAGGTGCGATGTACATCGCGTTGCTGATCGCTTCGTCGTCGATGCGATTGCCGACGTTCGTGCTTCCGCCATTCAACATTCCGCTGCGAAGGAAGTCACGTTGACCGAGTGGATGATTGAACATCAAAAGAGCGACATCGTAGTTCCGTGAGAACTGGAAGCCTTCGTACTTTTCTGGCGTGCCCGGATCATCACCGCTCGCAAATCCGAACTTCAGATCTCCAGTGAGTTTCGCATCTTTCGGTGCGAACGCCACTTCGGCCGCGATACCCAAGCCTTCCATGCTGATGCCATCGCCGGCTGCGTTTTCGTAACCCGAATCACCGCTCAAGATGTTGGCTTCAACTCCGATGCGGAAATCACCGAGTTTTTGAAGCGTGTAGAGTCCCATCAACGTCGACTTGTATCCATCTTCACGCTGAGTCGGACCTGTCGTGTTGCCGCCGCCAAGGTCGTTGTCTACAGGAAGATCGTTACCCGCAAACGTCGTGACACGCATTTGATAGAGAAGACCGAATGCGAGTTCAGTGTCTGGGTTTTCGTAATTGAGTTGAAGGGCGTAGTCGTTCACATCGTCTTCTTGACCGATGTTCCCCTCATTTACTTTTCCGAGAATCGGCATCAGGAAGAAATTTCCGAGAACGAACTTGTACGCGACCATGTCCTTCGTATCGATGAAGTGATCGAACTTTCCGTTGCCGGCGTTCCAAGCAGTTCCGAGACCGAATTGAACAGGCGCACGACCGACAACAAGTTGTCCGTACTCTTGCACCCAGCTCAAGTAGAGCTCTGTGACAGCAATCCCGCCTGCTCGTTGTGTACGAGCAAGGGTGTTCGAATCTGAAGCGTCATTGCCTGATGTCGAATCCACTCCGGTGCGTGCTGAGTTCGGACCATTGCCAATCACGTCGCCTGCAACGTTCGAAACAACGCCGTTGTTGTCGATGCCGTTACCGTTAAAGACATCGAGGCGCGAGAAGACAGTGAGGCCATCAGCCGCAACGACCTTCGGCGACAAGATCAGGTGATGAAGGATGTAAGCCTTGTTCGTCTTCTGACTGCTCAACTCAGGATTGGTGATTTGGTTGGCTTCGACTCTGTAGAGTCCGCCCCATGTTAGGTCGGCAGCCTTCGCATTTGAGAAGCTAAGAACTGCGAGAAGGGCTGCTGCGATGTGAATCGCTACAGCGCGAGAAACGCGTCTATTCAGAACGCCCTTGGACATTGATCCCCCTCGTTGGCTCTCAGGGTTAGCATGCAGACCCTTTGAGTCAACTGAAACATTACATTGCCATACATTACAATACATTTCACCAATGGCACAGCATTGAAAGCCGCTCCAGTGGCTGATTTCATTCGTTTTATCGCGGGCTTATAATTCCGAGAATATTCGACTCGCGAAGCACCATGAAGTCGGTGTCAGCGATCGAAATCGTCGATCCCACGTATTTCTCGAAAAGCACGATGTCACCGAGCTGAACGTCGAGTGGACGCAAACGCCCTTTTTTCTCGCGATGGCCACGGCCAACGGCGAGCACTCGACCCTCTCGGGGACGATCGCTCTCAGCCATAGTGTCTGGAATATAGAGTCCGCCTGGCGTGCGATTCGAAGCGCCGATCTCTTCAACAACGATACGATCGTCGAGCGGAGAAAACAGTCCCGACAAATCAACCGATGACTTCTTGGTCACTGACTTCGCTGCGATAGGCGCCGCTTTCATAGGAGAAACTGACTTTTTCGCTGCCGGTTTCTTTGGTGCAGCTTTTTTTGCCGCACTCTTGGCTGGTTTCTTTGCGGCCTTCTTCGCGGGTCTCGCCGCTGCTTTTTTTACGACTTTCTTCGCCGACTTTTTCGACGCAGAGGTCTTTTTCGCAGCCGCTTTTTTAGCAGGCTTTGCCTTCTTCTTAGCCATCGGGCTCGTCTCCTAGACTCGTGATTTTCGAGCCCTCCACTAACCGGCTAAGCCCTTGGACTGTCAAGCGAACCTCAGCTTCTCGATTGGACTTAGACGCAGCGTCGTAAGACAATAAGAGTTAACAGCGTGAGGAAGCAGCAGCAGTGGGCGCAATCGGTAATCTTTGGCAGAACAAACGTGTTCGATGGGGCATTCTGGCCGTGCTGGGAGCATTTGTCGTCGCTATCATCACAACGGTCGCGTGGCTGGCGCGCCTCGATCACGACATCGCTACGCGTTTTGCCGAAAAGCGCTTCGCACCTCCGGTCGAATTTTTCTCGGCACCAGAAACGGTGCAGACCGGATCGCACTTCCCAAAAAATTATTTCGAATCATTGTTCGCACGCAAAGCCTACACGCTAAGAAACTTCGGCCAATCAATGAGCCCCGGCGACTATGCGGTATGGAGCGGACAAGAGTGTCGCGACTATTTTCAACTTTACTCTGAAGGCAGCGAACTCATTGATCGTTGTGTCGCGTTTGTTAATCGCGGCCGCACCGGCGCTCCGGCTGAAGCTCCGCAGGTCATCGCGGTTTCTTCTGACGATATCGTGATTGGCACTTACAATCACAATAGCCGCCAAATTCTCGCGCAAGGTGTGATCGAGCCTGAGCTCTACGCTCAATACTACGGCGAAAAACCGATTCTTCGCGAAGTCGTGAGTTTCTCGAGCGGAGAAGTACCTCCGCTTTGCTTGAACGCAGTTCTCGCTATCGAAGACTCGAATTTTTACGAACATCCGGGAATCAGCGTCACCGGCCTCATGCGCGCAGTCTTCACCGTTGCAACGAGCGTCGTCACCGGACGACGCGCACAAGGCGGAAGCACGATCACGCAACAGCTCGTAAAAAACTATTTCCTCACTGACGAGCGCACGCTGAAGAGAAAAGTCCTCGAAGCGGTGATGGCTTTTTTGGTCGAACGCCACGCCAGCAAAGACGACATTCTCGAAACGTATATCAATTTGATCTACATGGGTCAGAACGGTCCGTTCGAGGTACGTGGCTTTGCTGCCGCTTCGCAGTTTTATTTCGGTAAACCACTGCGCCAACTCGAGCTGCCTGAATGTGCTCTTCTCGCTGCGATCTTGAATAGCCCAGGTCTTTTCGATCCGGTTCGCCATCCAGAGCGCTCGATGACGAGAAGAAATCTTGTTCTCGAACGCATGACAGATCTTCAGCTCATCGACACAGCGACGGCGGAAGCCGCAAAGAAAGAACCGCTGCCGAAGGGTTCAAAGCGAAGTCTCTCTGAACCAGCACCTTATTTTGTTCAAGCCGTTCGCCGCGAAATCATGAAGATGGGTTTGCACGACACCGAAGGTCTGCGCATCTTCACGACACTGAACCTTCGAGCACAAGAAGCGGCTTTCACCGAAATCCGCGCGGGTCTCGATCGCCTCGAGAAGAATTACAAGAACATCGCTAAGCTCAAAGCCGAAGGAAAGCATCTCGAAGCTGTCTTCATCGGGGCTGATCCGCGCTCGGGCTTTGTTCAATCCCTGGTCGGCGGTCGCGGCTATCGTGCGACTCAATTCAACCGCGCTGTCGATAGCCGAAGACAGGTCGGCTCGGTCATGAAACCGTTCGTCTACTTGGCAGCGTTCGAAGGCATGACTCCCGACGGTGAACCGTACAATGCACTCACTCCATTGAGTGACACCGCAACCACTCACAAGTTTGAAGGTCAAAAGTGGACGCCGCGAAATTACGACGGCGTCTATAACGGGCAAGTTCCACTGTACTGGGCGCTCAAAGAATCTCTCAACGCAGCAACGGTGAATCTTGGAATGGCGGTTGGCTTAGACAACATCATCGATGCCGCTCGCAGGACAGGAGTGACTTCGAAAATCTCACCTCTACCGTCACTCACATTGGGTGCGTTCGAACTTTCACCACTCGAAACCGTGCAAGCCTACAGCACGATCGCCAATCTCGGAGCGAAAGTCCCTCTGACGTTCATTTCGAAAATCGAAGATCTCTCTGGCGGCGAGCTCTACCACCACGAAATCACCTCCGAACAAGTCTCCGCACCCGAAGCTGTCTCTCAACTCGTCGGCGTGATGAAACAAACAATGATCTCAGGAACCGCGCGCGGCGCTCGCCTTGCGGGTTTCACGCACCCATCCGCCGGAAAAACCGGAACGACGAACGACAAAAAGGATGCATGGTTCGTGGGCTTCACTCCGTACCACGTTGCCGGAGTCTGGGTCGGCTATGACGACAACACCACTCACGGCCTCACCGGCGCCAGCGGTTCAGTTCCCATCTGGGCAGGCTATATGAAACAATTCGCAACATCGTTCCCCCCAACCGACTTCCCACTCCCCGAAGGAGTCGAAGTAAAGTCATTCTCCCCAGAAGACCTCATCGAAAAAGGCGTCCCGCCAAAAGACTTCGAAAAAACCCCGACCGACACCGTAAACCTCATCTTCCGCAAGTAAGCCCAAAAGGTACCGGGTTGTTTTCCGGCCACCCGGCTCTGTAAGAATTCACGCGTGCTTTGAATAGGATACGTAGGTCGATGATGCGTCGCAGTTCAAAAAACAACCCGGTACCTTTGGGGACGGAGTGGGACTGGTCGAACTGGCTAATTTCTTGCTTTGATAGTGGGTAAGGGTACGTGCGTCCACTTTGGTGCCTAAATGCACCGGTGTATCCAAGTGAAGGTTGTTTGGGATGGAATTAGCTCGCAAAGATCAAGTCATTGCGATCAGGACTTCGAAAGGGTCGGTCGTGGGTTTCCACGCTCGGAATCTCGAAGTCGCCCGTCTCGATGACCTCGCATGGTCTGCCTTATCGAGCCCATCTGCCGATGCTGAAGCGCTCGAGGAAATCCAGCTTTGGAACTCTCAAGTGAGTGAGTCTGCGAGCGATGCCGTTCTTCCGAATGGCGTTCGTAGCTTCGCGATCAACATCGCACAGATCTGCAATCTCAAATGCGGTTACTGCGCAGCTGGCGGTGACGGAACTTTCGGCGATCCAATGAAAGAAGCGGATCTCGAAACCCTCTACGAACAGATCCGCATGCTTCTTCACGACGTTCCGAATGGTGGCGAATTCAAGATCACTTTCTTGGGCGGCGAACCCCTCACCGTTCCAGATGCGATTCGCGCGATTCATCGTTTCGCGAAACTTCAAGTCGCTGGTCGCGATATCAAAGTTCGTTACGACATCGTTACGAACGGAACTCTCGTCACCGCTGTGATCGCTGATCTTCTCGCGTCGATGCAAGCCAACGTTACCGTGAGCATCGACGGACCGCCCGAAGTGAATGACATCAATCGTCCGACCAAAGGTGGAAAAGGTTCGACGGCGAAGACCCTTGCTGGAATTCAGCAGCTTCTCGCCGTGAAAGACAAACTGGGTTCGCTCTCGTGCGGAGCTGTCTTCGGGCAGCATCACACAGGTGTCATGGCGACTTATAAATTTTTGCAGCCGATGGGTTTTGATTCTCTTCGCTTCGATTTCGCTGTCGGCGACGGAGACGAAGAAGCCAGCCGCAAGTACGCCGAAGAGCTTCGCTCTGTCGCCGATCTCGCATGGGAAATCGGTGGCGAGCTTGAGCTCCGTCGTCTTTCGATGTTCGATCTTTACTTCCGCGTGCTCGACTCGCAAAAGCGTCTGCACAACCATTGCGGCGCTGGGAAAACTCATCTGCATTCGGATTCACGTGGACGCTTAACGACGTGCCAGTGGTTCTCGGGCGAGCAAACTGAACAAGTAGGTGCGGGCACAACGATCGATCACTCGCGCTTGCAGGAATACGCAGATCCACTTGTCGAAAGACATAGCTGCGGTTCATGCTGGGTACGTCACCTCTGTGGTGGCGGCTGCATGTATGTAAACAAGACTAAAAAAGGTTTCAAACACGAGAAGGATGAAGAGTTCTGCATCCGTACTCGAAGCATTATTGCCAAGGGGATTGAGTATTATGCTGAAGCAAGGTATCAAAGCTGACTCTAAGGAGAACGAAGTGAAACACATTAAAAAAGTGGCTCCGCAGCCCGAGAAATCGGCGAGCCCAAAACCTCAGGTGACTCCGCCTCGCACAGCGAGCGGTTGCATTCCAGTCGGAGATTAAGTCTCCAAAATTTAGGGCGGATCCTTCTTCGATCCGCCTCTTCGAAATGTGGCGCATTGGACGCGCTCTGTTCCGGCCGACAAAGGGCCAAAAGGGCATGTCCTTGAACCAAAGCCCAAAACCAAAGCGCGACGCCTCTTACTACACTTTCGCCTTCATTCGTGTCGCCCTCGCACTCTCAATCGCATTCATCATCAGTCAGTTTCGTTTCGATTACATCGAAGCACTTTTCTATGATGCTCGCGTTCGCTTCACTCCTGCGCCACAGACATCAGGAAAGATCGAGCTCATCGCTGTCGATCCACTCACTGTTGAAAAGAACCGTCGTGTTCCGAGCGCTGTCGACCACTTGCAACTCCTCGAAACCGTTACCTCTGCAAATCCGCGCGCGATTATTTATCTTTTGAGTCCGAACGAGATCGTCGGCTCGCAAGTTGAACTCGAACGTCTTGCCAAAAAGATGATGAACACGCCGAACTTCTTCATCGCGGTTCAAGACGTCGCGCTCAAAGGGCAAGAGAACGTCTATACGCTTCTTCCGCCATTTGAAAAACTCACGCCGATGAGTGCTCCGAAGACCACTGACAACAGCGTCTTCGCCGGCGACGGCGTCACTCGTCGGATCATGATTTCGTATCAGGGTCAGTCGATGATCTACCCAGTCGTTGCGGGGCTTTTCAATCCTGCTGTGAAAGACGAAAAGAACATTCGCGGGCTCTTCGAATACCTGCAATCAAGCCAGGTCTATATCGACTTCCACCCGGCGCGCACCTATCCCACTCATAGCTTCGTCGATGTACAAACGAGCCTTGTTGCGCCCACGAAGTTCGCCGACAAAGTCGTGATCATCGGTCGCGATATTCAGTCGACATCAAAAGACTACATCATGACGCCGTACTCTCGTGACGTCGTCGCGATGAGTGTTCTCGAGATGAATGCGAATATGATTGATACGCTGATCAAGAACTCTGCTCCAGTTCAAGTGCCGAGCTGGTTCAACTTCTTGATCACCGGCCTCATCTCAATCTTCACCATTTACTTGGTTCTCGCAGTGAAACCGACCACCGGACTTGTGTGGTTGGGATCTGCCATCGCGGCATTTTCGATTTTCTCGTATCTTGCATTCTGGCTTGGCGGATTGTGGGTCGGCATGGCTCACCCCTTCCTCGCGATCTTCATCTGTTACTACTTCTTCATTCCGTATCGCCTGATCGTCGAGAACCGCCGCAGCTGGGAGTACTTGCAGAAGAACCGACTTCTTACTCAAGTCGAAGAGCTCAAAACAAACTTCTTGAGCATGATGTCGCACGATTTGAAAACTCCGATCGCGCGTATTCAGGGAATGACCGACATCGTTCTCAAAGACTCAAACGCACTCTCGGAACTTCAAAAAGAAGCGCTCGACACACTCTCAAAATCCACAGAAGAGCTTCTCGATTTCGTCAGTTCAATTCTCAATCTCGGTCGCATCGAGAGCAAAGAACTGAAACTTCACATGAAGAGTCGCGACCCGAACACTCTCATCTCAGAAGTCGTCGAAAAACTCGGATACCTAGCGCGATCGAAGGGAATTTCGGTCAAGGCAGAGCTCGAACCGATGTTCTCTTTGAAGATGGATACCGATCTCATGAGGCAGGTTTTTACGAACTTGATCGAGAACGCCATCAAGTACAGCCCTGAAAATACTTCTATATTAGTTACAAGTGAGGAGCGCGACGGTCGGGTCATCATTCAGGTCGCCGATCAGGGAATGGGAATTCCAGAAGAAGAATTACCCCATGTTTTCACTAAGTTCTACCGCTCCCGCAACGCCAAGAGCTCGCAAATCAAAGGATCCGGGCTTGGCCTCTACCTTGCTAAATACTTCGTAGAGCTCCATAGGGGCTCGATCGCCGTGGACAGCCGTTCCGGCGAGGGATCCACGTTCACGGTCGAACTGCCTACGGATCTCGCCGTCGATCAAACCGGAAGTTAGAGGAAGTCGTTATGTTGCGCGTACTAGTAGTCGATGATGATCAGGGGCTTCGCTTCTCAGTGCGCGAAACACTCGCGCAAGCTGGCCAGTATGAAATCGACGAAGCTTTTGATGGAATGAACGCCATCGAAAAAGTTCGCGCCGGTCACTTCGATGTAGTTCTTCTCGACGTCGACATGCCACGCTTGAACGGCCTTGAAGCTTTGAAACTGATCAAAGAACACGATCCATCGATCGTCGTACTGATCATGACTGCTTTCGCATCAATCGACGACGCTGTTCGCGCCGTCAAAGAAGGCGCTTACAACTATCTCTCAAAACCGGTTAAAGCAGACGAACTCGTAAAACTCATCGACCGTGCGGTGAGCGCACAGCAGATGATTTCGAATATCGCAGCATCGGCTCCTGTGATGATGGAAGCGGGCCGAAAAATCATCGGCAACACTTCTGAAATGCAGAAGGTTTTCAACATCATCAACCGTCTCTCGAAGGTCGAGACTCCGGTTTTGATCCGTGGTGCATCAGGAACAGGAAAAGAACTCGTCGCGCGCGCGATCCACTTCAACTCGGGCCGCAAGGACGAGAAGTTCGTAGCGATCAACTGTTCCGCGATTCCAGAGAACCTTTTCGAATCAGAACTCTTCGGTCACGAAAAAGGCTCGTTCACGGGCGCGCACGAACGTAAAATCGGAAAATTCCAATTCGCAGAGGGTGGAACACTCTTCTTGGACGAAATGGGCGAAATGCCGATCACGATGCAGGTAAAGCTCCTTCGTGTTCTGCAAGAGCGCATGTTTACGCCAGTGGGTTCGAACCGCGAGATCGAAGCGAACGTTCGCGTGATCGCAGCGACCAATCGTCCACTCGAGCAAATGATCACTGAAGGCAAGTTCCGCGAAGATCTTTTCTATCGCTTGAACGTCGTGCCGATCTTCTTGCCGGCTCTTGCTGAACGCAAAAAAGATATCGACACTCTCGTGAATGGCTTCATTAAGAAGTTCAATAAAGCGCACAGCAAACGAATCATCGGCATCACTCCAGATGCGATGAACGTCATCAAGAAGTACAGCTGGCCAGGAAACATTCGCGAACTCGAGAACGTTATCGAGCACGCGTTCATTCTCGAAAACGGCAACACGCTGACGCTCGCTTCACTTCCTGAATCAGTTCTTTCGGCGACAGGCACGAACCTCGCTTCGATGCAGGCTCCTACGGCAACTCCGACGGCTGCTCTCGCGATGGACGATGAGGATGCAGACAGCATCGATACGACTGACGTCGACGATTCAGCGGACATCGATTCAGAAGAACCGGCGGGCCAAGAGATCGTTTCGATCAACGGTGAAGCACTCGATTTCAACAAGCACAAAGAGGCTTTCGAACGCGAGTTCATCATCAAAGCATTGAAGACGTTCAAGGGCCGCATCAACCAAACGGCACTTCACGCGAACATTCCGAAAAAGACTCTCCTTCGCAAGATCGAGAAATACGGAATCATCGCGAAAGACTATTCGGATAAGCAGTAATTAGCGTTTTCGCGCCAACTCGAGTTGGCGCTCGATAAACGCAGGCACTTCGATTCCCGCAGCGGTAAGCTGCTGTGGGATGAACGATGCTGCTGTCATTCCAGGAAGCGTGTTCGTCTCTAAGATCACTGGGCCTGTCGGCGTCAGGATCATGTCTGTGCGCGAGTAACCGTAGCAGCCTAGAACCTTGTGCGCCGTTAATGCTAAGTTCTGCGCGGCTTTTTTCTCAGGTTCAGTGAGATCGGCCGGAGTGATTTCGGTGGTTCCGCGACCGAGATACTTTCCTTCGTAATCGAACGAATGACCTTGGTTCAAAACGACTTCAGACGGCGGGAGTGCCATCAAACCTTTTTCGCTATCGATCACACCGACCGTGAGCTCGCGGCCGCGGAGCATTTTTTCGGCCATGTAGTCGGTGTACGGAGATTTTGCGATGGATTCGCACGCCGCCATCACCTGCTCGGGTTTTTCGATCATGTGAAGACCGAAGCTTGATCCGCTCGTCACTGGTTTTACGGCGATCGCGCCTTGTTGGCTCATGAAATCCGTCAGAATCTTTGCCATCCAAGTCGCTGAGCCACGTTGAAACACTGCTTGCGCCGCAGTCGGAACTCCGCCTGCCTTCGCTTTTTGTTTCGCATCGAGTTTGTTGAAGCACAATGCGCTCGATGCCGAGCCTGAACCTGTAAATGGAATACGTGCGTCTTCGAGCA
>DATLHP010000348.1:0-6304 GCA_035539835.1 Bdellovibrionales bacterium | reverse complement strand
GTCTTTCCACGATCTCGTGGGACAAGAGCACATTTCGACAACTCTGATGAACGCGCTTCGCGGCGGGCGTTTGCCGCAAGCACTTCTCTTCACCGGCGTTCGCGGAACCGGTAAAACTTCTTCGGCTCGTATCTTGGCAATGAGTCTTCGCTGCCCGAACGCGAAAGATTATGTTCCATGCTCGAAGTGCTCTGAGTGCGAAGACATCGCAAGCTCACGCTCGCTTGATGTGATCGAAATCGATGGAGCATCAAACAATGGTGTCGATGCGATTCGTGAACTTCGTGAAACCGTCGGCTACATGCCATCGTCGGGAAAATACAAGATCTACATCATCGACGAAGTTCACATGCTTTCGACGTCGGCATTCAACGCGCTTTTGAAAACGCTCGAAGAACCGCCACCTCACGTCGTTTTCATCATGGCGACGACGGAAGTTCAAAAAATTCCGAACACGATTCTCTCTCGCTGTCAGCGTTTCGATTTCCGACGGATTCCTTCGCGTCAAATCGCTTCACACTTGCAGAAAATTGCAGAGAGCGAAGGCATCAAAGTCGACAGCGATGCGATCTGGCTCGTTGCTCGCCAAGCCGACGGCTCCATGCGCGATAGTCAAAGTCTTCTCGATCAGGTGATCACTTTCTCTGGAACACACGTCACGCTTCAAAAAGCGATTGATGTTCTGGGTCTCACTGATCGCAATCTCCTTCTCGAATGCCTTGGCGCCCTTGTCGCCCGCGATACAGAGCAAACCGTGCAAGTGATCGAAAAGATCTTCCGCGCTGGTTACGATTCAAAACTCTTTGCTCAAGATCTTCTCGAAGAAATTCGCAACGCTCTCTTCGTTCGTCTTTGTGGCGATAGCTCAGCGCGTGTGGTTGATCTTCCTGACAGCGAAATCCAAAGCCTTCGCGAAATGACTTCACACCTGAGCGAAGAAGACCTGCATCTTCTTTTCGATATGTGCTTGAAGGGCGTGAGCGATATCTTGCGTGCGCAAGACGCACGCATCGTTCTCGAAATGCTTTTACTTCGTATGGCGGCGGCTCCACGGGTTGCGAGCCTAAAAGCTCTCGCTCAAGGCGGTACACTTCCGCAAATGACCGCGACAGCAGTACCTCAGCCGGCGAAGACGGTAAAAATTCCGGTCGTTGATAACGGTAGTGCGATTCCAGTAGCGCCAAGCTATTCGATGTCTTCATTCGTTCGCGCAGCTCCGGGCTACACAGGCCCAATGCCGGGACAAGAACCAGCACAGCCACAACAGGCATCGGCACCGCAAGCCGCAAAGCCTGCTCCGAAGCCTTCTTCGCCTTACGATGATGAGACTCCGAAAGTCGACCCGGCTCGCGCCAGCGATCCATGGTTTCAATTCGTGAGCAAAGTGAAGGGCGCAAACAGTCTTCTTGGCGCCATGCTTGAGAACACTCACCTGATCTCAAATGAAGGAGCGAAGCTTCTCATCGGCGTACCGAAGAAGATGAGCTTCATGCTCGACAAGGTGAAAGAGCCTGAGAACGTGAAAAGAATCGAAACGTTCCTGCAAACCTTCTGGAACAAGGCCTACAAAGTCGAAGTCACACTGGCTGATGAGCAGGCCACGAAACAGACGCCGAAGGCGATGGCTGAAGACCACAAGGTCCAAGAAAAGAAATCGCTTGAACATGCTGTTGAACAACATCCGGTCGTACAAACCGCGCAGAATGTTTTCAAAGGCACAATCAAATCAATCAAAGACACCGGCAAAGATGGCGCCGGCAAAAGGGAGTCACGATGAAACGTGGTGGTGGTGGCATGGGCGGATCCATGCAAAACTTGATGCGCCAAGCGAATCAGATGCAAATGAAAATGAAGAAGGTCCAAGAAGAGCTCGCTCAACGCGAGTACCAAGGAACAAGCGGTGGCGGAGCTGTGACTGTCACTATGCGTGGCGAGAGCCAAGTCATCGGCTTGAAAATCAACGAAGACGTTATGAAGGCGGGCGACGTTGAAATGCTTCAAGATATGATCATGTCGGCGACCAACGAAGCTTTGAAGACAGCTCGCGAAACGCAAGCGGCTGAAATGGAAAAAGTCACCGGCGGATTCAACGTCCCAGGATTCTGATGTTCAAAATCTCGTCTTTAGAAAAGTTGATTCATGAGCTCAACCGGTTGCCTGGTGTTGGACCGAAGACGGCACAACGACTTGCCTACTTCGTTCTGCGCACACCGGATTTTTCGGATAGCCTGACTGAAGCTCTCGAGCTGGTGAAGAACAACGTTCGTCTCTGTTCAAAGTGCTTTTCGTACACCGATGAGCCGGAACACTGCCGCTATTGCAAAGACACGAATCGTCGCGACGATGTTATCTGTGTCGTTGAAGAACCATCGGACATCATGCGCCTTGAGTCCTCGGGCGCTTTCCGTGGTCGATACCATGTTTTGCACGGAGCGATTTCTCCGCTTGATGGAATCGGTCCCCATGATCTCAAAATCCAAGAACTGATGGAACGCGTGAGCGAAGGACAAACCAAAGAGGTTATCCTTGCTCTCGACCCGGACCTTGAAGGCGACACCACGGTGCTCTACCTTGCGAAAGCGCTGAGCGAAAAGCAGGTCAAGGTCACTCGAATTGCGAGTGGCGTTCCGCTCGGCAGCGATATAGACTACATCGACGATAGAACATTGGGACGCGCATTAGAAAACCGCATCGAGCTGTAGAACAACGAAGGATAGCGTGGCTTTCGTAAACCAAGAAGCCAAAGAAATTCACTGCAAGGTCGTTTATTACGGCCCATCTCTTGGCGGCAAGACCACCAACATTCAGTGGGTGTATAAGCAGACCTCTGGCCAAGGTCAGTCGAACTTGATGGATTTCCCATCGAATCCCGAGCGCACACTGTTTTTCGATTTTCTACCGATGAATGTCGGTAAAATTCGCGATCTCAATACACGATTCCATCTCTATACGGTTCCAGGCCAAGTCATCTACGATGCGAGTCGAAAGCTGATCTTAAAGGGTCTCGACGGTGTCGTTTTCGTTGCGGATTCGCAGCTGGAACGAATGGACGAGAATATCGAAGCCTTGAAAAACCTTGAAAAGAATCTCGAGCAACAAGGTTACGACATCAAAAAAGTTCCGCTCGTTATTCAATACAACAAACGCGATCTTCCTAACGTCGCATCGATTGCAGAGTTGCGTGCGTCTTTGAATCGTTTCAATGCACCAGATTTCGAAGCCAATGCCTCAATAGGCCGCGGAGTCATGGAGACCCTCAAGACAGTCTCCAAGCAAATTATCACCACCCTCAAGGGCGGCGAATTCTGATGAGTGCCGCAGCCCCGCCGGGGCCGCTTTCGCTCGCTACAAGCGACTCACGAATTTTACAGGCTAAACCCTAAACCGATCGTGGCGAGCACAGCTTGCGCGTATTGATCGCCATTTTTCGTGATGGGCATGAACGTTTGGCGATACAGAATATCCGCGCGCATATCGAATGCTGACGACAATTTAAAGTCTACACCAGCACCCGCGAGACCGAAGACGTTGAAAGCATTCAAGCCTTCGCCGTCAGAATTCGATCCTGTGTATTCTTCACCTGAATCGAATTCGACCACTTCGCGCTGACTATACTCATAATAGCTGTTCATCAAGAATGCCGGCGCAGCCCCTGCCTTCGCATGAAGACGCCAGTTTGAACGTTGCAAGAAGTTCCAGCGCCCCATCAACGGAACAGTAATGTAACCAAGATTTCCGTTGTAAAGATCGCGTCTTGTTTCGAAATCGCCCTCGTATGCGCGCTCAGTTCCGTAAAAGTATTCTTGCATGTAGACGACGCCGGCTTCTCCGGTGAAATCTCTGCGGCCGATTTCAGCCATAAGACCACCAGTGAATCCAGTTCCGCTTTCAGATGAAGACATGCCCAGAACCGGAACAACCGTTACCATCGAGCGACGGAATGATGAACGTGTGTAGTTTGTCTGATAGCTGCTTTCGTCACTTGTCTCGATAGGAGCAGGTGCTGGTCTAAAGCTTTTCGTTTTCTCTGCCGACGCGAATTCGTTTTGAATTTCAGACGTCACGTCACCAGTTCCGCCGCTCACAACATCTTCTTCTTCGCTGTTATTGGCGATGTAAGAACGTCGTGCTGCCGCAGCAGATTTCGTACGTTTTGACTGAACATCGATCGATTCGGAGCCTCCGACACGCACTCGCTTTTTCGGCGACTTCGCTTCGGTCGAAGTGAATGAAACTTTCGTTCGCTGCTTTTTACGCGCGGCTTGGGCCGGAAGGATCGCCGCGATAACAGCCATCACCATAAAAAAGCGGATGAAGGTCTTCATAAAAATGCTCCTTGGCGGGGGTACGCCTTGGCATTTCGAAAGTACAATTCACGTGCCTTGAAGGACCTTCACAACATCTTGAAAATACATGCCTATTTGAAGTTCCTTTGCCTCCATGCCAACGCAGACCGTAATACGCAGGACGACTGTTGCCTTTTTAGACAGACCCAAGGTACCACGGCGCATGGATATCGAAGTCTCTATAGAGAAAACCGCGAAGCCAAAAACGCGGCCTCCTGAGGAAAAACTCAGTTTCGGGCGTTATTTTTCAGATCATATGTTCGTCTCCGATTACACCACTGCTCGCGGTTGGACATCGGCGCGAATTGTTCCATATCAAGCAATGAGCATCGACCCAGGTGCTTCAGTCCTTCACTACGGCCAAGCCTTGTTCGAAGGAATGAAAGCTTTCCGCGGAGTCGATGGAAAGATCCGCCTGTTCCGTCCGGAAATGAATTGGAAGCGTCTTCAGGAAGGTGCCGCGCGCCTTTGCATGAAAGCACCTGATCTCGATCTCTTCATGGCAGGGCTTCAAGAATTCGTGCGTACTGAAAAGGAATGGATTCCTGAGAGCGTCGGAACTGCGTTGTACTTGCGTCCCACTTTGATTGGAACTGAAGCATTCCTCGGAGTGCGTCCGTCTGAAGCTTATTGCTTCTACATCATCGCGTCGCCTGTCGGTAACTACTACGGCGAAGGCGCTGAGACCGTAAAGATCTGGGTTGAACGCGGCTTCGCCCGTTGTGCCCCTGGTGGAATCGGCGCAGTCAAAGCCGGCGGCAACTACGCAGCAAGCTTGCTCGCAGCGACTGAAGCGAAGAAACGCGGCTATGCTCAAGTCTTGTGGCTCGACGCCGCGACAAAAACATTCGTCGAAGAAGTCGGAACGATGAATGTGTTCTTCAAAATTGGTGACCGAGTCATTACGCCTCCACTATCGGGAACAATCCTTCCGGGCGTCATGCGTGATTCAGCGATTCAATTGCTTGAAAGCATGCAGGTAAAAACAGAGATTCGTCCAATTTCTTTGGACGAAGTCTTTGAGGCGCATAAAAAAGGTGAGCTCAAAGAGGTTTTCGGTACCGGTACTGCTGCGAGCATCTCGCCTGTGGGTTCTTTCGGCATGGAAAGCGGAATAATCACGATCAACGATGGGCGCGTAGGCGAACTGTCGAAAAAACTCTTCGAAACGATCCTCGATATCCAGTATGGTCGTCGTCCCGACAACATGGGATGGACCATGGAAGTCGCGAACACGAAGTAGATAAAATGCCCTCTCTGCAAAACGAAATTCTAGAGCTCAAGAAGAAGCACGATGCCGTGATTCTCGCCCACTACTATGAAGACGGCGAGATTCAAGACGTCGCCGATTACATCGGTGACAGTCTTTACCTCGCGCAATTGGGTGAGAAGCTAAAGAACCCCGTCGTTCTTCTTGCCGGAGTTGTTTTCATGGCAGAGAGCGTGAAGATCTTGTCGCCTGAAAAAACAGTGCTCGTTCCCGATCTGGGCGCTGGATGTTCGCTCGTCGACTATTCGCCTTACGAGCGGTATCTCGAATGGCGCCAAAAGTATCCGGACGCCATCGCCGTCACTTACGTCAATTCGAGTGCTGCAGTAAAATCGATTTCAGATGTTTGCGTGACATCGAGTAACGCCGAAAAAATCATTGGCGCCATTCCGCCGGATCGCATGATTGCCTTCGGCCCTGATCGCAACCTCGGTCGTTATCTCTCAAAGAAGCTCAATCGCGATATGATTTTCTGGCCAGGCTCGTGCCAAGTGCATGTTCTCTTCTCGGCAAGAAAACTCTTTGAGCTAAAAAGCCAATATCCGAACGCGCTTGTTCTTGCACATCCCGAATGCAGCGAAGCCGTTCTTCAATACGCCGATGTTATTGGTTCGACGTCTCGCCTGCTTGAAGAAGTGAAGTCGAACAAATCGACCAATCAATTTATCGTCGCGACCGAAGATGGAAT
>DATLHP010000347.1:0-5045 GCA_035539835.1 Bdellovibrionales bacterium | reverse complement strand
AGCCTTCGACCTGCACCTTGTTTAAGAGATCGCGCACCGGAATGATGTTTTTTCTTAAGAGTAGAATCTCGCGTCGCATCTCGAAGATGCGCGCAAGTTGAGGGTCGCTTGGGCCGCAGCGCAATTCTTCTTCGATGGTGTCAATGCGTTCACCGAGGCGATCGACGACTTGGTAGTAACCGTCGACGATCGAATCCAGAAGCAGATAAAGCAAATAGTCGGCACCGCGCGCTCGAATTTTTCCAGTCTGTGAGCGAATGCGGTCACGAATTCTTCCGAAGACATCACCTGGAGTTTCTTGAAATGTGATGACCGTGTTTCCTTGGAGCACAAGACTGATGTGTTCTTGTACGAGATGTCCTTCGGGACTCGTATAGAGCATTTTCATCGCAAAAAAGAAGTAGCCAGCATAGGACTCGAATTGAGGGCGATGCGAGGTGTTGACGATGTCTTCTTGCGTGAGTGGATGCAGGTCGAATTGGTTGGAAACGACTTGAATGAAGGGGACGTCATGAACGCCCTCGACGTTAATCCAGTTCACTTGATCGGGCTTCAAGCTGGCGCGAATCTGTTCGGGAACTATGATGGCCGTTTCGCCGTAGGCAGTCGAAGAGTAGTGAACGAAGCTTGCCCAGGGTTGGAAGTCGCGAACGGCACCGACATGCACCGGAGTTCCAGGCGGCTGGCCGATCTTCTTTTCACGGCGGGCCTCAAAGAGGCGAACCTTTCGACGCTTTCGGCCTAATCCTGATCCAGTCTTCATCATCTTATGGTGTCTCGAAATGAGAATAATATGAAGCGAGAATTCTTTGCTTTTCGAACACCATGCTCTCTCGCGTCAGGCTTTAAAATCCGAAAAGAAGAGACCATGTCTATCAATGCGCAAGCGCTTTACAGGTCAACCCGCGAACAGCTCGAAGTATGGGCTGATAATGGGGAACTGTACGCCTTGCTGGATTCGTTTTTTCAGATTCCATTGCCTCTCGAGAAGATTCGTCTTGAGACCAAGGACACGGATCCCGTTTTCTACGAGTTGATCGCCTGGGACCAGGTGACCTACGAGCCGCCAAGCCTAGTAAAACTCAGCCGAACGGCGCTTGAGTGGATTTTGAACTCACTTTCGACGGAGCGTTGGGGATTGTTCTTTGCCTCAAAAGCTCAGAACGTCACCGAGCTTGCGCGCCATTTTCAAAAATTCGTCATCGCAAAAGGGCCGGATTCAAATCCGTACTTCTTGCGCTTCCATGATGCTGCCGTTCTCGAGGTTCTCTTGCGCACGTGGACCGAAGAGGAAAAACGCATTTTCTTCGGGCCAGCGATGGCATTCGGGCTTCCTGATCTCGACACCATGGAAATCAGCCTGATTTGGAATTCTGAAAAAGACGAGGGCGTGTATCCAAAGCCAGAGGACTGCTTGATTCAGCTCAAGCAAACTCAACTCAAACTCTGCGGTGAGGCCATCGATCGCGATCTCGTTCGCGTTATTTACTGGCATTTGCGCAATCATCACGCGCGCCCGGTGCAGTTCTTGGATCGCCCGACACTCGAGGCTCGCATTCAGGTTTCGATTTCGCGTGCGCGCGGCTACGGGCTCGGTACGATCTCAGATCTGGCGGGATTCGCGGCTCTAATGTTTGAGCTAGCTCCTAATTTCGACGAGCATCCAAGTTTTCGACGAATTCTCGAAGATCCGAGCCTTCCAAGCGAAGTAAAGATGCGGAAGCTCTCTCAGGTGATTAGCGATCGTGATTGGAACGAGGCTATATCGCTCTATGATCGCAGTTATTGGAATCTTCGCAAAACTCGCAAGCGAAAGCCCTGAATCGACTCAAGTCTCAATCCGAGACATCTTAAAGAGGTACGCGCGACGTTCCGATAGGAGATTAAGTTCTCGGAGGTAGCGTATCTCTAAACGCTCATGGACTGACATTCCAGATTGGACGCTCGACGTCGCTAAGACGATCATGGAGACCGTTCGCGTAAAAGACGTCGCGACGTATGAGCACTGCATTCGCGTGAGCCGCGGCGTGCGTCTATTGGCACAAGCAGCAGGGTTGAATGAACTCGATCAAAAGGTCGTCGAGTTCGCCGGTCTCTTTCATGACATCGGTAAGATCGGTGTTCCCGACGAAATTCTCTTAAAGCCAGCGCGTCTCACAGATGCTGAGTTCGCTATCATGAAAGAACATCCTGAGAAGAGCGTTCAGATTCTTCAACCGCTCACGCATGTCGAGTTCTATAAGCAGATGATTCCGGGCATTCGCTATCACCATGAGCGTTTTGATGGGTCGGGATACCCACACGAAATTGCCGGCGAAGACATACCTCTCGAATCACGATTGATTCTCGTCGTTGATACCTTCGATGCAATGACGGCCGACCGAGCTTATCGCAAAGGTCTGCCAGTCGAAGTCGCGATCCAAGAACTCAAAGATTGGGCTGGCCGCCAGTTCGATCCACAACTCGTAAAGATTTTCTGCGAAGCTCAGCCGAAGTGGAAGCCACGCGACTACAAAGTGGTTGAAGAAATGAACCACGAAGTCCTGGCTCGCGGTTCAAGCATCAAGCGCGCAGCTTAATCGCCATTCTTGCTTAATTTCACGAAAACCCCAGCGATGGTTATTAATCGCGTCAAAAGCGCCTTAGTGACTCACACGTAGTCGGTGTAGCCTTCGGGGCCTGGTGTGTAGAGTTTTGATGGGTCGAAGTCTCGTAATGGGAGGCCTTTGCGGGTTTTTTCGACGAAGTCGGGGTTGCCGATGAAGGCTTTTCCGAATGCGACGAGGTCTCCGAGGTTTTCTTTGAGATGAGCTTCGGCCTTTGCGATGTCGTAGCCGGTCGACAGGATGTAAGGGCCTTTGAAGTTTTCGCGGATCATGCGTTTCACGTCGCCTTTACCGTGATCGATCACGTGAATGTAGGCGAGCTTTAAACTCGAAAGTTTGCGAGCGAAGTCGGCGTAGAATTCGTCCGTTCCGTCGAAGAGTGCGACGTCGTTGAATGTTCCGTAAGGCGATACACGAATTCCGGTTTTTTCTGCGCCGATGGCTTGGCTGACGGCTTGAGCAACCTTGAATGGAAACTCAGTGCGGTCTGTTCCATAGATATCTTTTCGTTTGTTTGAACCCGGATTGAGAAATTGATCGATCAGGTAACCATTGGCTCCGTGAAGTTCGACGCCATCAAAACCGCCTTCATTCACAGCGAGTTTCGAGGCATTCGCGAATTCTTGAATCGTTTGTTCGATTTCGCCGACGGTCATTTCTTTCGGAGTTGGATGTGGTTGGCTACCTTGTGTGTCTGTCCACATTTCGCCTTTTGCGGCGATCGCAGAGGGCCCAAGGATTTGTGCGCCAGCCGGAAGGTTCGCTACGTGACCAATGCGGCCCGTGTGCATTAGCTGAATAAATATTTTTCCACCTTTGGCGTGAACGGCGTCGGTGACATGGCGCCAAGCTTGCGCTTGTTCTTTCGTGAAGACTCCCGGAATTCGAGCGTAACCGAGACCATTCGGCGATGGACTAGTTCCTTCCGTGATGATGAGCCCGGCACTCGCGCGCTGGTCATAGTACTCAACCATGAGCGAGTTCGGGATGTTGCCGATGGCGCGAGAGCGAGTCATGGGCGCCATGACGAATTTGTTTTTGAGGGTCATCTTGCCGAGTTCGAAAGATTCGAAAAGTTTCATGTTTGGTCTCCGTGAAGACAGTTGGTCCATTAATGTAACAAACATAGTTACATTAATGGAGTTGTCAAGATGGCCAGAGAATTAAATGTCTCAAGTCGCGCACGGTTCGGTTGGGACTATGGTCTATTCAATTTCTTGAATAAGGCTCTTTAAAGTGTCGACACTCGACATCCATGTGGATCTATCGATTCCGACGAGCTCGAGATAGCTTTGCTCTTCGCTGGGAATAAGAACCCTTTGAATGATGGATCCCATCGGGCCTTCAGCAATGTCGAAGTCTGCTGGTGTCGTTACGACCTTGTATCTTTCGTGAATGGTGGTGAACCAGAGATAAAGAAGTCTCTCTTGTTCGGCGTGCGAAAGATCCGAGTTTGAAATTCTAAGCAGAACTTCGCTGTTGAGTTTCGCAAAACGCTGGAGCACTTCGACCGGAGTTATGCGAAGTTCTCGTGCTTTGTCATAAACCGCCATGATCCAGGCTGTTGCATGAGCAAGATCATGAACCGCGAAGGCCATCGGTTTAAAATTTGTTCCGTCGGCTCGAACGACGCTTTCAGAGATGCCAATCGGATAACGGTGCTCGCCCCACATCTGCATGATCCGAAGTCGACTCAGATCCTCAAACGTCGGTGCAAGAGCGGCAATCGAGTGCGTGTATTCGTTTGCCTTGTTAAAGTACTCAAGGGCGTTCAGACCATACTCAAGACGCTCACCCATGGTTTTGGGTGGATTGAGTTTGTTAGACGCGACAATGACAAAGTGAAAAGAAGCATCCAGTAGTCGGTCTTGTGAAACAGGGGCTTCTAGCAGTTTTAAAATGCGTTTAGCCTTCGTTTTCGGAGCGATAGCAAGGGTGCGTTCGCGCAAGAGTTCGACTTGTGTATTGGTGTACGGATCCGAGAGAACATTCTCTTCTGCTAGGACTGTGAGGGCGCACGCATTGGTCGGCGCAGCCAAAACCCGCTGCGGCACTGTCAACATCGTAGCCAGTACGACGAGGCTTAAAAGCGATATAGAGCGAAGTAGGCGGACCATTCGCAAGTTCTCCTAACGATAGGGAAACAATGCAAATTTAGGAGCAGGGCCCCTATGAAACCGCTCGGCTCTATTGAGAGGCTCCGAGCGATGAGTGGCTTGTTTTGTAATGCTTAAGTAGCAACTATTCCAAGCAGGTTATTTGAGGCGCTTTAGAATCAATGTTCGTTAAGGCGCATTCGAATTTTTTTTCGGCTTGTTGGACCGAAAACTTCCACTCTGAATTTTGCCATTTAATATTCCGCACACTACAGCAGCCATAGGTGGCTTCTTGTGATTTGGCCGCAATTTTATCAACGTGCTTTTTGACTTTCGGAAGTTG
>DATLHP010000346.1:0-5185 GCA_035539835.1 Bdellovibrionales bacterium | reverse complement strand
ATCAACGGCTACATATCCGATCTAGCGCCGAGCAAAGAGTTTTTGGCCGAGTTCAAAGAACGAGAAGAAAAACTCGACGATCACGATGCTGCCTTCGAAGCCATTCATTACGAAAAGAAATTCGACTTAGGCATCGAAGGACTTGCACGCCTCAGCGAGATCGCAGAAGAAAGCCGCCATCATACCGTCTACTTGGTTTGCCACTGCGCCATCGGACAATACTGCCACCGCGAAATTCTAATGATCCTAGCCGAAGACCTCTTCGGCGCAAAAATCGCAAAGCTCTCACACTCGTACGAAACGTTCCGCGCGCGGCTGCATGAGTTCAGGCGGTGACAGGGTTTAGAAATAGTAGCGAATCGCGATGCCGGCGTTGAGTAGACCGTGTGTTGCTGGCACGACGGTAATACCTGGTGCTAGCTCGAGCGAGACGCCGATTGGGAATTTTGAGTAGAGCCATTCGATTCCGAAAGGAACGCGAATGCCGAATGCGAAGCGATCGTCGCGATCGTCGAAGTATTTGTCTTTATCGTGATCGTCGTCAGTGGCGAACGCGAAGATCGGACCAATGCCGATGTAGGGATGAAGGTCTCGCAAGAATTCGTTTTTCGGTGGAATGATTTCTGGAAAGTGCACCAAGTAGTCGCCGAAAATCAAAAAATATTCGCTAGAAGAGAAGGCGAGGCCAAAATCGACGGCTTTGTTGTCAGCGAGCAGAACTTTTGCTGACAACGCGGTCGGTGAGCCAAGAATGAAACCCACACCGAAATCCCCTTTCGCTGTCGCATTCGAGCTGAGAGCGAGGGTTACGAAAAATGCGGATAGCGCGAACTTGAATGATGTTCTCATGATTGAATTGCTCCTAAAGCTGCCAATGTTTCTTTTCTTAGTTTTTCGTTGTTCGATAGCGAGGCCATCCACTCCGGCTCTTTCAAAACCTTTTCTGCAAATGCCGAGAGGTCTGTCGTCATGAGGCCCTTTAACTTTGTAGCGCGTGGATCGGCGATTTCAAAACCGCCTGTCATTCTTTTATGTAAAAACAAAATCCAAGAGGCGAGAGCCATGACAAGGGCAGAATGGGGACCTTCGCCAGCTACTACTAGCGAAGGTAGTATCCGTTGCTGAATTTTTTCAGATCCGTCTGCTGCAATTTGCAGCAGACGATGCGGGAGCTTTTCGTTACGAAAACGCGCGATCAACCGTTCGCAGTATTCGGCAAGTCTGTCTTTGCGATGAAATTTTTCGAGAAGTGGTGAAACCTCTTCGAACATCATCTTCCGCGCAAGTTCTTCGATAAATGGATCTGAGATCGCTTCATGAACGAAGCTGTGCCCGCGCAGTGTTCCTAAGTAAGCGAGCATCGAGTGCGTCGCATTCAGCAGGCGAAGTTTCATTTCTTCAAACGGTCGAATGTCGCGAACGAAATCAACGAAAACTCGATCCCACGAAGGGCGACCTCCGACAAAGCGATCTTCGATCACCCATTGAGTGAATTCTTCTGTGGCTAGTAACTCTGGATGAGAAGTTCCACTGGCGGCTTCGATTGCGGCCTTTGTCTGCTCAGAGAGTTCTGGAACAATGCGATCCACCATCGAAGACGGAAATGAAACGTCGTCAGCGACAAAGTCGAGTGCCTTATCCCAATCATCGCCACTCAACCGCGACAGATAAGTGCGTACGGTCTTCTCAAGCTTACGCCCGTTTTCGCGGAGGTTATCGCAACTCACGACTGATAGAGGCCTGCGCCCATGGAGTGCGCGTTCTCTAAAAAGTAATCCCAAAATTCCAACCGCCGTTTTTGGATGCAGAGGATCGGCAAGATCGTTCTTTACTTCGGGATTCTCGAGATTCAAATCACCAGTTGGCGTGAGGTTGTAGCCTTTTTCGGTGATGGTGAGAGTGATGATTTTCACTCCGGCATCGCGAATGCGAGCGAGCAAAAGTTCGCGATCATCGATTGCAAAACCGACTTCGCGAATGCTCTCGATCCAAATCGTGTTGTAGCCAGGATCGACTTCAGGTGCATCTTTTGCTGGTGTATCGGGTTTAGCTGCATTTTCAGTTTCAACGACCGGGTACCGAAGCTCGACGGCGCGCATGTGATCGCGTGCATCCGGCGAACGCATACTGAACGCACTGATTCCCCAGCTCGCGTCTCCGAGATGCGCCATGCGTTCCATATAAACGGCTTGATGGGCGCGATGAAAGCGACCCAGACCCAAATGCAAAATGCGGATGGGTCTGTCGCTCATAGACGATACGCTTTCCGCGCGAGAGTCGAGCTTAAGTCTTTGATGGTTTCAAATGCATCGGCTTCGGTCATGCGGTGTTCGTTGACGAGCTCACTTAAGAAACGCGCATCGATTCGGCGTGAAACATCGTGACGTGCCGGAATCGAGAAAAATGCTCGGGTATCATCAACAAAACCCGCCGTGTTGTAGAAGCCAGCCGTCTCGGTGACGCCTCGACGGAAGCGGATCATCCCCTCGGGGCTATCATGAAACCACCAAGGAGCGCCCAAGCGTAAAGCCGGGTAGTGTCCTGCGAGCGGCGCAAGCTCGCGCGAGTACGTTGTTTCATCGAGAGTGTAGAGAATCAAACCAAGGCGGGTATCATTTCCGAATTTGTCGAGCAGCGCTTTGAGCGGGCGAGTGTATTCAACAGCGATCGGAATGTCGGCGCCTTTGTCTCGACCGAACGTTTTCATCAACCATGGATTGTGATTTCTGAATGAACCCGGATGAAGCTGCATGACAAGGCCATCATCGATACTCATCTCCGCCATTTTCAGCAGCATATGTGCGCGGAAAAGTTCGGCGTCGACTGCCGTGAAGTCGTTCTTCAGTAATTTTGCAAAAAGCTTTTCGGCATCGGCTGAACTCAAGTCCGCCGTCATCGGGGTTGGATGACCATGGTCGGTCGCCGTCGCTCCCATCTTTTTGAAAAAATCACGGCGTGTGCGATGAGCCTTCAAGTAGCCCGTGTACGTCGCCGTATTTTCGCCGGTCAGCTCGCCAAGTGTCCTAACACTTTCAAAGAAGAGCTCATGTTCCGGGTCGACTGCTGCGTCGGGTCGATAGGTCGGAATCACGCGGCGGCCCCAGCCAGTTCGGATCTTTTGATGGGAATCGAGAGTATCGGTTGCGGCGTCAGTCGTCGCCAACACTTCGATTTTGAATCGATCAAAGAGCGCCCGGGGTTTATAGGCATCGCTGCGTAAACGATCGTTCATCTGATCAAAATAGAGGTCCGAGCTTTCGCCATTGAGCGACTGATCGATACCGAAAACTTCATGAAAGACATGCTTCATCCAGATGTCTGTCGGCGTGCCTCTGAACAAGTGATAGTTCTCTGCAAATCGGCGCCAGGCGCGGCGCGGATCAAATTCGCGCGGTGTTTCTCCGGCTGGGAAAACGCCGAATTCGGTTAGCGGAATTCCCTGGCTATAGAGCATTCGCAAAACATAGTGATCAGGAGTGAGAAGCAGAGAAACTGGATCTGCGAATGGTGTATCAAAGGCAAACCAATCTTGATCAGTATGACCATGCGGACTCAAGATAGGAAGGTTGGCGACGCTTTGATAAAGTTCGCGCGCAAGATCACGCGTTTTCGATTCGACCGGAAAAAGTCGATCGGGATGGAGCAGGTTTGCGGAGCCACGAGAAGACATAGTTTTCCGTTTTGACTCGGGTCTAGCCCTGGGTAAAGATCAGCCTATACACCTGAATTGAACCTCAAGAAGAGGTCCCGCGCAAGGTCGCGCGCGACCGTCAAAGTGGGTGGAAGGATCACGGATGAAGATCACTGAGGCGCGTGTCATCGTCACATGCCCAAATCGGAATTTCGTTACTCTAAAAATCGTCACAGATCAGGGCGTCTACGGAATCGGTGACGCTACTCTGAACGGTCGAGAACTCGCCGTTGTGGCTTACCTGCAAGAACACGTCGTGCCTTGTCTAATCGGTCGCGACCCACATCAAATCGAAGACATTTGGCAGTATTTGTATCGCGGAGCGTACTGGCGCCGCGGTCCTGTAACGATGACAGCGATCGCTGCTGTCGACACTGCGCTCTGGGATATCAAGGCGAAAGTTGCTGGACTTCCGTTGTATCAGCTTCTGGGCGGACGTTGTCGCACCGGCGTTATGGTTTATGGTCACGCCAATGGCGAGACGATTGAGCAAACACTGGGTGAACTCGAAAAATATATCGGCCTCGGTTACAAAGCGATTCGCTTGCAAACCGGTGTTCCCGGTTTGAAGTCGACCTACGGAGTGTCAAAAGACAAAATGTTCTATGAACCGGCTGATAACGACATGCCGTCAGAGAATATGTGGTCGACTGAAAAATATCTCGATTCAGTGCCGAAACTTTTCGAGAGAGCTCGTGCCCAGTTTGGATTCGAGCACCATCTTCTGCATGACGTTCACCATCGCCTGACTCCGATCGAAGCCGCTCGTCTCGGAAAATCTCTGGAACCGTACCGCTTGTTCTGGATGGAAGACGCTGTCGTGGCCGACAACCCAGAGAGTTTCCGTTTGCTTCGTCAGCATACTGTGACTCCGCTTGCTGTCGGCGAAGTTTTCAACTCGATTCACGACTGTCGTCAGCTTTTGACAGAACAACTCATCGATTACATTCGCTGCACAGTGGTTCATACGGGCGGTATTACACATATGCGCCGAATTGCTTCGTTGGCTGATCTTTACAATGTGCGGACTGGCTCACATGGAGCGACAGATCTTTCGCCAGTGAGTATGGGCGCAGCTCTTCATTTTGATCTCTCGATTCCAAACTTCGGAATTCAAGAGTACATGAGACACACCGATCTGACAGATCAGGTGTTCCCACACTCCTATACATTCAAAGACGGGTATCTGAATCCGGGTGATACGCCGGGCATCGGCGTCGATATCGACGAGAAGATCGCTGCGAAATATCCGTACAAAAGAGCCTATCTTCCGGTGAATCGTCTTCAAGACGGTTCGATGTATAACTGGTGAGGTGAGATTTGAATCGAGTAGTCACGTTCGGCGAAGCGCTATTTCGTTTCACGACAGAAAAGGGCGAACGCCTGCGAACGGCTTCGAAACTCGATTTCCATCTCGGTGGGACCGAACTCAATATCTCGTCCAATTTGGTTTCTCTCGGAATTAGTTCGGATTGGGTCAGTGTTGTTCCAGAC
>DATLHP010000345.1:0-8573 GCA_035539835.1 Bdellovibrionales bacterium | reverse complement strand
GTTTGTGAAAGGCGCACCCGATAGCTTCCGTAAAACATTTGTTTACAACAACCTTCTCTTCACAACAGCAGGTCTTGTTCTTGAGCGAGCGACTAAGCAAAGCTGGGAGACGTTTGTTAGCGAAAATATTTTCGCGCCCGTCGGCATGAATGAGACAGGATTTTTCGAGCCTGATTTCTCGAAGGATTTCGCACAACCTTACCTGCTTGAAGAGCGCTTACCTTATAAAGACTATTCAATCATTGGCCCTGCGGGATCGATCGTTTCAAACGTCGAAGATCTCTCGAAGTGGATTATGGTTCACCTGAATCACGGAATGACCGAGAGCGAGAAGTCGCTACTTTCACGCGAGCAGATGAACTCAATGTATCAGCCCTACATTCAAGTCTCCGATGGAGTGGACTACGGCCTAGCATGGTTTGTTGAGAAATTCGGAGACGCTACTTTGATCAGCCATCCCGGAAGTGCCGATGGTTATCGCGCTTATGTTTCATTCATCCCGGAAAAGAACATCGGTATTGTCGCGATAGGCAACCAACACGCGACTTCATATCCAGACAAAGTCGCACGCGCGGCCTACACTCACCTTCTTGGCTCGTCGTTTAAAGCGAACGACCTCCCGAACACCGAAGAAACCTCTGGGGTGTCTGTGTCGACTTCGAACTTTGCACCGGCTCACGCTCTGACAAACCCTGCAACTGTCGAGAAATCTTTTTGGAATTGCAGTTACGGCGAAATGGTCATTTCAAAAGAAAATGATCAGAACTTCTTAATGTACGGACCAAACAAGTGGATGCTCGTGCCAAATCCGACTTATGGATTTGTTTTCGAAGTTCTTGCTTACGGACAAAAGATGACAGTGCCGTTGATCTACTCGGGCGACGGACAAAGTTTCGTGCTCCCTATGGAGCCGACGTCTGATTTTATTCCGTTCGTTGCTCGATAGCACAAAACTGGTTTCACTTTATTGAAACCAGTTTCTTTGATCACTCACGCTAAATTCGTTCCGTTTGGCACAGACGTTGAATGGTTCTCCTCGAAAAAGGAGACCCTATGAAACGCATTTTCTTGTCTATTGGAACAGCTCTCATTGCAACCAACGCTTACGCATCACACTTTGTTGAGTATGATAAGGCCGCTCTCGAGTTGGCGAACAAACTACTTCTCTGTCCCAAAGAAGTCGCAGCCATCGCAAGCAAACCATATACAACTATTGAAGCGGGAAGGCTCGTCGGTGGGCAAACTCCGGAAGGATCCGTGACACAGACGACGATCGACTTCGTGCAGATCATGCCGGCACCAAGCTTTCACAGAACCGAGATCAGTCTTTCGATCATAGAGCGCTACGAAAAACTCGATATCGATGCGCCGGATGCTCCGTCGCATCGACGTATCGTCACTTGTCGCGTGAAGTGATTTTAAGACAGGTACACCCCACTACGCGTGCGGGTGTACCGTTTCGAATTCGACGTTTGCACCATTGGCTTTTACCTTCACGAGGTCGCCGGCTTTCACTTTTCCGCCGATGATGTCTCGCGCGAGGGGGTTCAAGACTTCGACTTGAATCACTCGTTTCAATGGACGAGCGCCAAACACGGGGTCAAACCCTTTCGTTGCCAAGTAATCGAGAGCTTCGTCAGAAAACTCGAGAGAGATTTTCTTTTCTTGCAGACGTCTTTCGACCTCACCCAGCTGAATTTTGACGATTCCTTCGAGCAAGTTTTGTCCAAGACGATTGAAGATCACGATCTCGTCGACCCGGTTCAAAAACTCTGGGCGGAAGTGATTTCGAAGAGCATCTTGAATCACTTTCTCACGGTCAGCCAACGATACATCAGGATCCATAATCGCTTGCGAGCCTATGTTCGACGTCATGATCAAAATCGTATTCTTAAAGTCGACGGTACGGCCTTGACCATCGGTCAAGCGACCCTCATCGAGAACCTGCAAGAGGATGTTGAATACATCGGGGTGTGCTTTCTCGATTTCGTCGAGAAGAACAACGCTGTATGGACGACGACGAACTTGCTCGGTGAGCTGACCACCTTCTTCATATCCTACGTATCCCGGAGGCGCTCCGATAAGACGCGCCACAGAGTGTTTCTCCATATACTCAGACATATCCACACGAATCACCGACTGATCGCTGTCGAACATGAATTCGGCAACCGCCTTCACCGTCTCTGTCTTACCAACGCCGGTAGGGCCCAAGAAGATGAAGCTACCGATAGGGCGATTGGGGTCTGAGATTTCCGCTCGCGCCCGGCGAATCGCATCTGCGACAACCGTCAGAGCGTGATCTTGACCGACGACTCGTTTGCGAAGTTCGTCTTCCATCTTCAAAAGACGGTCTTGTTCTGTTTGAAGCATGCGAGTAACCGGAATTCCCGTCCATTTCGCGACAACTTGAGCGATTTCTTCGGGGCCGACTTCTTCGCGAAGCATGCGATCGCCACCTTTGGCGTCGTCTGCGCGCTCATTGAGTTCTTTCAGTTTCTTTTCGAGCATCGGCAGCTGACCGTACTTGAGTTCGGCAGCTCGTTCGAGATTGCCTTGACGTTCGGAGCGCTCGATTTCGTTGCGAACTTGCTCGATTTTCTCTTTAGTTTCCTTCAGCGAGGTGATTCCGCCTTTTTCGGCTTCCCACTTCGTGCGAAGTTCTTTGATTTCATTTTCGATATTTTCGAGTTCTTCTTCGATCATTTCGAGACGCTCGTGCGAAGCATCGTCTTTCTCGCGACGAAGCGCTTCGCGTTCAACTTGCAGTTGCTTGCGTTGACGCTCAAGCGTGTCGATCTCAGCAGGAACACTGCCAATCTCAATCGAAAGACGGCTGGCCGCTTCGTCCATCAAGTCGATCGCCTTATCCGGAAGAAAGCGTGAAGTGATGTAGCGATTCGAGAGCTTAACCGCAGCAACGATGGCCGAATCTTTGATACGAACACCGTGATGAACTTCGTACTTCTCTTTCAAACCGCGAAGAATCGTGATCGCATCGTCCACCGACGGTTCACTGATCAAGACCTGTTGAAAACGACGTTCGAGTGCTGCGTCTTTTTCGATATATTTTTTGTATTCATCGAGAGTCGTAGCGCCAATGCAGCGAAGCTCACCGCGAGCCAACGCTGGTTTCAGAAGCTGTCCGGCGTCCATGGCACCTTCAGATTTTCCGGCGCCGACGAGCGTGTGCATTTCGTCGATAAAAAGAACGATTCGACCGTTCGAGTCCGTCACTTCTTTGATGACAGCTTTTAAGCGGTCTTCGAACTCACCACGATATTTTGCACCGGCAATCAACGAACCCATATCCAACGCAACGACACGTTTGCCGCGCAGAATTTCTGGCACATCACCTTTGACAATGCGACCTGCGAGCCCCTCGGCAATCGCAGTTTTACCGACACCTGGTTCACCGATGAGCACGGGATTGTTTTTCGTGCGGCGAGAGAGAACTTGAATCACGCGACGAATTTCCTCGTCGCGACCAATCACAGGATCGAGCTTTCCTTCGCTTGCCGCCTGGGTGAGATCGCGGCCGTATTTTTTGAGGGCGTCGTATTTTACCTCAGGATTGTCGTCGGTAATTTTCTGTCCACCGCGAATTTTTTCGAGAGCCGATTCGACCTTCTTTCGGGTGAGACCGTGTTTTTCTAAAAGTTTCGCGAAGTCACCAACAGAGCCGGTCAGTGCTGCGAGCAAGAAGTGCTCGGTAGAGATATAAGAATCGCCCATTGCGCGCGCTTCTCGATCAGCGCCTTCGAAAATTTTGACAAGACGCGGACTTGCGACAATTCGTCGAGCCGAACCCGAAACGGTTGGCAGTTTCGACATCGCCACATCGATATCGCGCGTGATGGCCTCGAGGTTTCCGCCAGCAGAAGTGATAAGGCCCGGAACGATGCCATCTGCTTGTCGCACCAATTGATGAAAGAGATGCTCAGGCTCAACTGCGGAGTGCCCACGGTCTTCGGCCATTTGAGCCGCAGCCTGCATCGCTTCCTGGCTTTTAACGGTCATTTTTTCGATGTCGTTCATAACCTGTGTCCTCTATAGTTACGTCTTCAAGATGAGGCTGCCGGAGAAGATGTCAATGAACCCAAAGCCAGAAAAACCACGTAAAAAACGATCGCGGGCGACCGGTCGGCCGGCGCTCGAAGATACCGTGCATCCTACTGATTTTAGACGATATATCGAATCGGGTCTCGGTGGGTTCTTTTGCGACTCTTGCTCTCATTTTTCTAGCCGAGACCAGCGCTGCACGATCGGCTACGCGGCGATCCACACTGCCGATCGACAAATCCCCCTCTACAATCGTTCGGGCCGTCTCGTCCTTTGCCGCTCGATTGAGATTGATTGAGGGGTGCCGATGTCGTGGTTTGAGTCGACACTCATCTTCGCCATCGAATTTGTCAGGGCCTATTGGATTTGGCTTTTGGTGGCATGGCTGACCGCGGGAGCCGCCGGTTTCGCCATCACGTTTCTCTATGTTCGGTACAGGCTGACGACCACGGGCATTGCGCCTGCGCACGAAATCACTTCAGTTGAAAAACTCATTCCAGAATCGAAACACCTCGAGCTCGATTGCGCGAGGATCCACTATGTTCAAAGTGGAACAGGACCCGATGTCGTTTTGCTCCACGGAATCGGCGCCTCTATTTATGTTTGGCGTTTCTTGTTTCCGATTCTGCAAATGCGACATCGAGTGACGGCATTTGATTTGCCTGGGTTCGGCCAAAGCTGCAAGGAAGCGGATCGCGACTATGGTCTCGACGCTCAAACGAACGCGATCATTGCAGCACTCGACTCGATGGGAATTCAAAAAGCTCAACTTGTCGGAAGCTCAATGGGTGGAGCGATCGCTTTGTGGATGGCGAAGCTTCATCCTGAGCGTTTCGAGCATGTTGCTGTTTTAGGACCAGCCACGAACTCGCTCGTCATTCCATCCCGACTCAAACATTTGGCGCCAACGGCGCCGTGGTTTCGCTTCGGCTTGCAACGCGAGGTCATGAAACTGCTCTTGGGTTTTGTGGTTTCACGCCGAGAGTATGTGACCGACGAAGTCGTCGAGAAATATCTCGAACCATTTAAAGATCGCGGCGAGGGTGTGCGAGCATTCGTCGCCGCGACTTCCCTTTTGGCCGACCCGAGGCTGCCGGGCCAGTTGAAAACCCTCACTTCGAAGACCTTGGTGATTTGGGGCGCAAAAGACAACCTCGTGAAGCGCTGGAGTATTCGCAAACTCATGCGAATACTTCCGAATGCGACGCTCATTGAACACCCGACCGCTGGTCACCATATTATGGAAGACGAACCGGTATGGACAGCCAAGCATCTAGAGCTCTTTTTCAGCGATTCGTCGTCGAACTCTTGAACGGGCACTGACAAAAGTCAGTTTTCCGGAATGCAGTTTACATCAATTCATCCATAAGCTCCTTTGATCAGCCTCGAAATGGTGCGGGTACTGCAATGTCAACCGACCGTGGAGGATCCCATGGTTTCAAGAAGCGCCAGACTCGTTATTATCATCGCACTCTTAGCTTTGATCGCACCGCTGTTTGCGAAGGCAGATCAAGCTGTTCCGATGTATGCAGTGGTCGAGGAGCTCAATGGAACTCGCTGTGAAATTCTCGAAATCCGAGATGCTCTTGCGAATCGTCGCTTCGGATCATCGATCGAGGATTTGAAAACGAAACCAGCGTCATTGGCCAATCGTCTCCACTACGTTTTTGTGAAACATGATCTCATGCAATTCGCAAAAACACAGATGGGTCGCGAGATGATTCTTAGCGATTACGAGCAAGCAACATCGAACCTGCGTGCCATTACTCGCAGCCTAAATCGCAGCTGGATGGTTGAAATCGATCTGCCAGAAATTAATCCAGCGCTCGAGGTCGCAGAGAGCCACCTCACGACTCTCATTCAAAACATCGGCGGCGAAACCGTCGCTTGCTCACAGAAATAAATCTGACTTGTTGAAGGTCGAGTTTCCCGTGGGAAAACTCGACTTTTTCCACGTTCAAAGTCTCGTTTCCAGCCTAGTGTCGTGCCCGACTTACTACCGTTTTTTCGGACTCGACGAGCCCAATCACCTGTTCAGGTCTGACGTCCTGTCAAGAATCCGATGACGACGACGAAGAGTTGTTCGTGATCGACGTTACACATTTCGTAACGACTGTTGCAACTCACTCGGGGCAGAAAGCTTGAAGTGAGAGCGCGGTGATCAAAAGCACTCACGAAGGGAGGAGCTTCAAGGAAGAGACAACTGTGTACAAGGATAGATAAGTACAACCAAGGCTCGGATGCCAACGCGCAAATAGCGAAAGCAAAAATGCGCAACACATGGAGGAAAGATTTATGACGACTTTAAAAACATAAAGCTAATTTTTTAGCGGAGGATCTAAAATGGGATTGAGAATTTCTACGAACATTGCGTCGATCAACTCGCAACGTAACCTGAGTGAGTCGCAAACGAAGTTGAACAGCTCTATGGCTCAGCTCGCAAGCGGTAGCCGTATCAACAAGTCAGCTGACGATGCTGCAGGTCTCGCGATCAGCGAAAACTTGAAAGCGTCGATCCGTTCGACTCGCCAAGCGAACCGCAACGCATCTGATGGTATCTCTCTCGTACAAACTGCTGAAGGTGGTTTGAACGAAATCGGTAACATCATCGTTCGTCTTCGTGAATTGGGCATCCAAGCAGCATCTGACACAGTTGGTGACGTCGAGCGCGGCTTCATCAATAAGGAAGTCGGGCAGCTCAAGGATGAGATGCAGCGTATCGCACAGGTCACTACTTGGGGCAAAACGAAGCTCCTCGATGGTTCGACTCCGACTTACGACTTCCAAGTTGGTATCTACAACAACGACTTCGAAGATCGTATCTCTTACGTAGCATCTGAAAACACGGCGACAATCGATGCACTCGGTTTGTCAGGTGTTGATTACGCTTCGAAAGAAGGCGCGCAAACAGCTCTCTCTAGCCTTGATTCGGCTCAAGAGAACGTGAACCGCATGCGTTCGAACCTCGGTGCTCTTCAGAACCGTCTGACTTCGACTGTCACTAACTTGGGTGTCTTCGAAGAGAACATGGCTGCTGCGAACTCGCGTATCCGTGACACAGATGTTGCTTCTGCGACTGCTGAGATGACTCGTAACAACATCCTCCTCCAAGCGTCGACTTCGACACTTGCGCAGGCGAATGCAAAAGACCAACTCGCTCTTAAATTGATCGGTTGATCTGGCTAGTTCAGCTAGCTAACTGGTAGGCAGAATTCGAAGCCTCGGCTCACAAGCCGGGGCTTTTTCATTTTTAAGAAGCCCGCATGAAATGTCCTCGTATTCCAATCATTCCTAGACCATGTGATTTGTCGCGTTAGTTGACGGTTCTCGCGACTTTCCACTCGCCCACTTCGAGCTCACAAAATCAGCTCGCAAAAACTTCGGGTTCGCCAAAGTCGTGAACAGTTTCCGGAAACTTAGGTGGTCAAGTCCCCCGTCTTTAGGTCCGAACAATCTGTGTCACGAGATTGGGGGCATACTTTGAAAACATCCATTTTCCTTACCGCGATTTTGAGTGCTGCACTTTTGACTTCATGCGCACCGGCGTTCAAAGGTACGGCAAGCCAATCTAAAGCCGGCGGAGATAATTCATCGAATGGTTCGAATCCAGATTCGGGCTCTAATGATGATGCCTGGAACAAGATCTCGGTTGAGGGTGCCGTTCAAGGTGGCGAGCACGATCAAGAGAAAGCCGTCTCGATCGACAAGGAGCGAAAAGAGCTCGTTCTTTTGATTCCTATGCCGCCGAACCCGCTTGTTGATTCAAATCTGAATGTGCCAATTCCTGAAATTCCAGGAGCACGCCTCGGATTCGAGACGCAACCGGACGGAAGCAAAGCCTTGGCGCTTCGCATTCCTTTGGAGCGCCTCCTTCGCGGAATCGAATTCCTTCCGCCTTCCCGTCTACCAAATGGCGACCCTTTGCCGGCGATTCCAGATGGTGAGCTCCCATCGATCGCGGTTAAGATCTCGCGTTGGGCTGATGTAAAGGCGACGATCTATCTCGCTCCATCGGTTGTGGGTGTCTTTGTTAACACACCCTTTGATCCGAAATTCAGCTTTACGTTCCCGATTAAGAACAAGGCAAAGACGCGCACTTGGGGATACCTTTCGACCGTTCCCAAAAAAGATGCGTTCGATGGCGGAATCTTCCTGTCTTTCGTAATGCCAGAAGACCTCGCACGCTTTATCGACGACCACTTGTAAGGTTAGCTACGGCCTCCGGCCTTCGCGGGGAGTCCTCGCTTCGCTGCGGTCCTCCCTACCCTGCGACGATGCTCCCTGAAGAGAGTCCTCGCTTCGCCGCAGGCCACCCCTTCCTTCTACTTATTGAGCAATCCGTTCCTTCGTTGGGGCCTTTCGGGTCCCTTGCTTTTTTCTAGGCAAGCCGAGTTTTGTTAGTTTACAGTGATTTGGGTTGAATCAACTGGGCTCTAAGGAGAGGCGAGATGGCGAAGAAAAAGAAAAAAGCGACGGCTAAAAAAGCTACCGCTAAGAAAGCAACGAAGAAGAAG
>DATLHP010000344.1:0-7774 GCA_035539835.1 Bdellovibrionales bacterium | reverse complement strand
CCGTGAAGTTCTTGAGGGGCTTGAAAGCCCTGTCGGATCCATCGTCGTTTCGACCACAGAAGGTGAGATCCGAGCCCAACGTTTGATCGTTGCGACTGGAAAAGCTGAATTCAAGACTCTTCAAGAGCGAGTCGGTCGCGACAGTGGTTATGTCGGCTTCAAAATGCATTTGAAATTGAAACCGTCTGCCGAAGCGCGCATTCAAAATCACTGTGACCTCTTTGTTTTTGAGCATGGCTACGGCGGTCTTTCGATGGTCGAGGGCGGTGTAGCGAATTTCTGTTTTCTGATCGAGAAGACGGCGCTCAAGAAAATCGGTTCTGATTGGGGCTCTCTGGCTTCGCACATCGCTCGCCACTCGTGGGCGGCATCTCGATATCTCGATGGTGCTATTCCGCAGTTTCGCCATCCGGTGACGATTGCGCACATTCCTTATGGATATCTTCGTCGGATGTCTCCACCGGCAGGCATGTTCTTTGTCGGCGATCAGATGGCCGTGATTCCATCGTTGACCGGTGACGGAATGAGTATCGCGCTCATGACGGGCCGTATGGCGGCCGAACACATTATGGAAAAGGTCTCTGGAAAAGACCGCCTCGCATTCGCGGCGGAATCTTCGAGAGCCTACCAGCGTCTCGTCCGTCGTCAGCTTCGTTCGCAGATTGATACGGGCTATCTTGTGCATCGTTTATTTAAGCAACCGATGCTCATCGATTACGCGGCAAAAGCGCTACAGCGCTTTCCTCTCATTATTGAGTCGATTTTCAATGCGACTCGTTGTGATTTGGTTCTTCCCGAGGCGAAGAAGGCAAAGAGATCCCGGCTCGGAAAAGGTGCTGCCTCCAACGCACACGCTCCTTGAGTCGGAGTTTGACGCACAATGGGCGCACAAGTTGTCGCCAGTTCTGAAATTTCTTCTCAGCACATCCCCGAAATCGTCTCCAAATTGATTTAAGGCCCTCCGAAGCCATGGGCGCAGGCTTGCACACTGTCAAATCTTTGAACGGGGGTAGCTGTGCATCAGGAGATCGAGATGACCAACGAGCGTTTTTTTAAGCTTCTTACGATTGCGGTATTGGGCTTTGTGGCATTGGCTTTTGTGCCGAATTTACAGGCCGATGAATCGGAAGAGGCGGCTCTCTTAGCGTCAATGCCTGAACTTGAAAGCCTAAACGAAATTGAACAGATTAACGCCGGTCAGTTTCAGCCTTACATTCTTGATACGAATACGTCGTCAACCGTCGACGTAACCGCTCTAGATCCTAATCAATAAGGCTTCGAGCGGCTTGTCTGCGCTCACAGCGCAGTGCTAGGCTTCTCGAATGTCTCAGACTCAAAATGACTCCCTGACCGATCGCTATTCTCCTAAAGACGTTGAAGATCGAATCTATCAATGGTGGGAAAAAAGCGGTTTCTTTAAAGCTCAAGATCAATCCACGAAACCTCCGTTCAGCATCATTCTTCCGCCGCCGAACGTGACAGGTCAGCTTCACATGGGCCATGCGCTCGATCATACGATTCAAGATGTCTTGATTCGTTGGAAACGGATGTCGGGCTTCAATGCCATGTGGCTTCCGGGTACAGATCACGCCGGCATCGCGACACAATCGGTTGTCGAACGCGAACTGAAAAAAGAGGGCCTCACTCGCAAAGAACTCGGACGTGAAAAATTCGTCGAGAAAGTTTGGGAGTGGAAGCAGCAGTACGGCGATCGCATTTACTTCCAAATGCGAAAGCTCGGCGATAGCTGCGATTGGGATCGCGCTGTATTCACTCTTGATGAGGGAGTGTCAAAAGCGGTTCGCAAGGTTTTCGTCGATCTCTACAAAAAGGGAACGATCTATCGCGGGACTCGTCTCGTTAACTGGTCGACGCCACTCGAGAGTGCGATTTCAGATCTCGAGGTCGAGCATCGCGAAACGAAAAGCTCGCTTTACTACATCAACTATCCAGTCGAAGGGCAGCCCGGTCGTTTCTTGACCGTGGCGACGACTCGTCCAGAAACCTTGCTTGGAGATACGGCCGTTGCTGTTCATCCGGATGATGATCGTTATCGCGATCTCGTCGGCAAAAATCTGGAGCTTCCGCTCACGAATCGCAAAATTCCTGTGATCAAAGACCCTGAAGTCGAAATGGGTTTTGGATCAGGTGTGGTGAAGATCACTCCGGCGCACGACTTCAACGATTACAAAATGGGTCAGCGCCACAAGCTTCCGCTCATCAACATTCTCGAAAAGAATGGTCTGTTGAACGAGAACGCTGGTTCGTACAAAGGTTTGAAAGTTCAAGAGGCACGCAAGCGCGTTCTAGAAGATCTTCGTGCAAAAGAACTCATCGTTAAAGAAGACGCGATCAAAAACTCGATCGGGTACTGCTCGCGCTCGGGCGCCGTCGTTGAGCCGCTGTTGTCAGATCAGTGGTTCGCGAAGATGCCACAGCTTGCAACAGCAGCGAAAGCCGTCGTCGAAACTGGAACAATCGAATTCGAACCAGAGCAGTGGACCAAGACTTACTTGCACTGGATGAGCATCATCGAAGATTGGTGCATCTCGCGCCAGCTGTGGTGGGGCCACCGAATTCCCGCGTGGACGTGTGCCAATGGCCACGTCACGGTCACTGAAACTGATCCGACAAAATGTGAAACTTGCGGGAATACGGAAATCAAGCAAGACGAAGACGTTCTCGATACGTGGTTCTCGTCGGCACTATGGCCTTTCAGCACGATGGGATGGCCGGCGCAAACTGAAACACTGAAGACGTTCTATCCGACGAACGTTCTCGTTACGGGTTTCGATATCATCTTCTTCTGGGTTGCCCGCATGATCATGCTGGGCCTCGAGTTTCAGAAAGATGTTCCGTTCCGCAAAGTCTACATCCATGGCCTGATTCGCGACTCTGAAGGCAAGAAGATGTCGAAGTCGACAGGCAACGCTCTTGATCCGGTCGAGTTGATCGAAGAGTACGGCGCTGATGCCCTTCGCTTCACTTTGATGGCGCAGATCGCATCGGGTCGCGACCAGAAGTTCTCTGAGTCGCGCCTCGAAGGCTATCGGAATTTCATGAACAAGATTTGGAATGCGACACGCTTCTCGCTTGCGGCTTTGCAAGATTTCGAAAAGCCAGCAGCGGGTGTTGCAGCACTTCCGAACGCGAGCGATCTTTCGGTCGCGGACAAGTGGATCATTTTCGAAACGGGCCAACTCGAGAAAAACGTCGAGCAATTCCTCGAAGAAGATCGCTTCTCAGACGCTGCGAATGCGCTCTACCACTTCGTATGGAACGAGTTCTGCGATTGGTACCTCGAATTCGTTAAGCCTGTGATCTACGGCGAGCCATCAAGCGATCGCTCGGCGACTCAACTCGTACTCGCGCAAACGTTGAACCGTATGATGCGTATGCTTCACCCGTTCACTCCATTCATCACTGAAGAGATCTACTCGAAGCTTCCGATCAAAACGGACGCATTGATCGTTGCCGACTACCCAACGGTACGTAACGACAAAACATGGATCGCTCTCGGATCGAAAGAAGCTGCGTTCGAAATGCAGATCGTGAAAGAGGTCATCGCGGCCATTCGTAACATCCGTGGTGAGCTCTTGATCAAGCCAGGTGTTTCGATCAACGTTCGTCTTGCACCGAGCGATGCGCGAGTTCAAAAGATCTTGCAAGAGAACAAGGCGCAGATCGTTCGTATGGCGAAGCTTGATAAGTGTGATATCGGCGATGCGGGATCACTTGCGAAGTGTGCAGTGACTCCGATTCGTCTGCCAGACGCGAGCATCGACGTGATCGTTCCGCTTGAGGGCTTGGTCGATATCGAAGAAGAAGTGAAGCGCATCAAGAAGGCCGTCGAGAAAAGCCAAAAGGACGTTGCCGTCCTTTCAGGAAAACTCTCGAATGAAAACTTCGTGAAAAACGCTCCACCCGAGCTTCTCGAGTCAGACAAAGCACTCCTAGAAACAGTCAAAGAGCGCTTAGCAAGACTCCAAGATTCACTAACTCGCTTAAGCTAGAGGGTACCAGCTCGCCTTTTGGCCCGCGCCGCGTAAAAAGAAACGCTCGGATCTGACTTAAGACTCCGAGCGTTTGCGTTTCCAATCAATTACTTCAGAAGACCAATTTCACGCAGACGCTGCATGAGGAAGTCTTGCGACGTGATTGGCGGGTATTTTTCGCCAGAGCCTTTGCACGAAGGCAGGCATGTGAGCATCGCATCTGGGTTCGGATGCATGAAGAACGGCATCGAGTAACGAGCCGTGTTCGGTCCAACCGGATTCACCACTCGGTGAGTGGTTGATGGAATCACTTCGTTCGTTAAACGCGCAAGCATGTCGCCAGCGTCGACGATAAGGCTGTTCGGATCGGATTCGATATCGAGCCAAGTTCCGTCGCGATCAAGAAGCTGCAAACCCGATGTTGTTCCGCTCACGAGAAGAGTGATCAGGTTGATGTCTTCGTGTGCGGCTGCGCGAATGCAACGCGGATCGACGCCTTCAGGGATCGGCGGGTAGTGAAGAAGGCGAAGAATCGAATTTCCTTCGCTCGTCATCTTCGAGAAGAAGTCTTTTTCGACTTCGAGTGGGCCTGTGAGTGCTTCGAGCATCACACGACCGACGCGATCGAGTTCGCTGTAGATGAGTTCCATCGTCTTACGGAACTCTGGAACTTCAGTCGGCCAGATATTCGGTGGGTAGAGTGCTTCGAACTTGTGACCTTTTGGAAGATCGCGGCCGACGTGCCAGAACTCTTTCAAATCTTTTACGGCTGCGCCTTTGGCGTGTTCAGTTCCGAACGGAGTGTAACCACGTTGGAAGCCTTGATCGTAGAGCGCGTAGTTCTTTTTCGTTTCAACTGGGAGCGAGAAAAACTCTTCGACGAGAGCGTATGCTTTGTTGAGAAGTGCGTCTGAGATCGGGTGATCTTTCAGAACGATGAAACCGTAGTCTTTCAAACCGACAGTGAAGTCATTGATGAACTTCGTGCGATCGTTGCTCGAACCTTCGATGTAGGCGTTGAGGCTGAGCTCAGGAACCTTGCGATCGGTTGACGTTGCTGCGGTTTTCTTCGCTTCCGAAGTCGTTTGCAGAGACATTGAAACTCCTTAGTTCAAGGCGCATGGGGCTTTTCGCACGGAAAGCCCCGTCAGTACCGGAGGTGCTGACAGCACAATAGAGCAGCAGAATCCTCACAATTTCAATAGCGAAAACCCAAGCGAGAAATCTTTCGCCTATTGAAAGGCCCTTATTTCAATCGGTTACGTTCATCCCAGGCTTCAATAGCGAAGACCTCAGCCCTATTGCCTGCCATACGATAGACGACGTTCAGATCGTCAAAGCGAAAGCCGTAAACGTCGGTATAGGGGTTTGGGTTCTCGGTCGTGCCTCGGTAGAAAACAGGGCGGGGATCGAGCGAAAGAATCTCAGTGATGGCTGCTTGAAACCGATCCGCTTTATCGCGAACAGATGCTTCGAGTTGCCCACGAGCATCCGAAGTGAATGCGACCTCGATCGTTCGCTCCTCACGAGAATTCGTCCAACCCGATCGCGCATCGGGAATTGAATCCGACGATGGCAGGTAGGGTTTGATATCCAGAATCGGAGTTCCGTCGACGAGGTCGACACCAGAGAAATGAAGAGTATTACCTTCGACGCGTTCGAGTTTGACAGCCGAAAGCCCAATTGGATTTGGGCGATGAGGAGTGCGCGTTGCGAACAGTCCCATCTTTTCGCCTTCCATGCGAGGCGGATGAATTTTCGCGCGAACCGCTTTGTTCTCGTTTTGATGAAAAGCAAAGATCAACCAAACATGCGAGAAACCCTCGAGGCCTTCGAAAGAACCTTGAAGGTTTGAGAACTCTTTCCCGAGCGTGAGGGTGCCCCAGCTCGAAGGAACTAGCGACGGCTGCCGAGGCGTCCCGAAGCGTTCTTTGAACGGAGTTTGAATGTATCCGATGGGAGTCATTTCCACGCCTCTGTTCTTCCCGTTTTGTCAGACCTTGTCCAGAGCGTTTAACGCACGATTGCTACCAAAGGGAGCGGCGTACCTTCTGGCATGATTCTCGAAGTGTGTAGCGCCGGTGGTTTATCGGTCTTTGAATTGGGCTTATTGTTTGGCTGTTTATGGCCAAGGAGCGATTTATGAAGCTTTCACACTTTCAGGTTTTCATGATGGCAGCGGTTTTGGTTGCCTCGTCTAAGAGTTTTGCAGCGGCGTCGGTCGATTGCGAAGGCAACGAAGAGCTCTATATTTGCACGAGCCTCCCAGAAGGTGCGCCTGAATCAACGAATCTTCCGCAAGCGCCAGTGCAAGAGCCGATGAAAGCGAGCCTTGTCTCTGAGGCAGAGCTTTCTGGTGAAGCAGCAGACTACACGGTCTTAGCCGGACAACCATACCCGGGAACGTACGATGGAACGATCATTACGTTCGAACCCAATCGCGCAATGCTCGCAGCCGAAATGGCGAACGACAAAGTGAAACAAGTCGAAGATTACCTGCACTCAGGCGTTCAGCAGGGTGATGGGCTTGTTAGTATTTCAGACGACAGCAAGAAATAAGCTCTTACTGATTTGGCTGATTTGGTTCGTCGAGTTCTTCTACGACGAGGTTGTTGACCAACCCCGTCCATCCAACAAAACCATCAACTGGTTTTGTTCCTAAGTAGATCTGCTTCAAGAATAGGTGCTCGAGGAACTTCTTAAAGCTCTTCGAGCCCGAGAAGAAGTCGAGAAAGCCAATTCCTTTTTTGCGAGTGAGCTTGTCGAAGTCGAAGCGCTCTGGATCGTAGTATTCGACGAATTTTCGAGTGTTGTTCCAGGTTTTGTAGACGCCATCGACTAAGCGGTACGATGTCTGTTTCGCAAGGTCACCGTATCCGTATTCTTTTAAACCTTGGATTCCGAGATAAGCCGTATTGATCCAAACCGGTCCGCGCCAGCAATCCTTTTCGAAGGTCGGGTGATTGCGAGCGACAGTCGGAAATGGAATCTGAGTTCCGAACTCAGCTGGATTTTCGATATGCGTAACAAGACGTGCCGCTTGTTCGGGAGTTGCAGCCTTTGCCGCCATCGGAAAGAACGATGCGATCGTCGGAATTGCGATCATTTGACCGGTCACAGTGTCGAGGTCGTAAAAGTAGCCGGTTGTTTCATCCCAAAGATGTTGGCGAATCAAAGCGCTGATCTCGTCTGCTTCTTTTTCGAAACGGGCAGCGTCTTCTGTCAGGCCTTGCATGCCAGCAAGCTTTGCCAGTGCTCGTGCATCCATGACCATGTAAGAACTTAAGTCGACTGCCGCAACCAGCTTCGTATCAATGTACTTTGATTCATCGCGAGTCCCGAAGCGTGGCGTATTGTCGATTCCTGATTCATAGGCGTGTTCCCAGTAGAAGAGACCATTAGAAAGTCGACGAGACGACATCAACCAAGAGTGATACTTCACGAGTTTGTCATAGCTTGCGCGAATAAAATCGAGGTTTTCACTGTGCGAAGCGATCTTCGCTGTCGCCCAGCTGAGAACGGGTGGCTGTGTCCATTCACTGGTTCCAAAAACATTGATGACATGAGGAATGCGGCCATCGGGTTGTTGCCCGTGCAGGACCGACAGAATGACTTGTTCAGCGGTCTGCGGGTTTTTGTGCATCCAAATCAAAGCGATAAAAGCTGAATCCCAAAGGTACACGCCATCAAACTTAGGCGCCGGACGCACATGATAAAAGGGCGTTTTGCTATCGGGTTTTTTGAGATTCGACTGGAGAGTTTGAAAAACAGCCTCATAC
>DATLHP010000343.1:0-4141 GCA_035539835.1 Bdellovibrionales bacterium | reverse complement strand
AGCCGAATCGAAAAGCAGTTTGCCTTGCCGTTGATGCGACAAGAAAAAGTTGAAACGATGGTCTCTTTGACCAAGGCTCTCGCCGATGGCGGTTTGCCTATTGTCGAGATCACCTTGATGACCTCGGCTGCCTTTGATGCCATTGCAAAGCTGGCCAAAGAAAAAGATCTCATTGTTGGTGCGGGAACTGTTCGTAATCTCGGCGAGGCTCAACAAGCTTTGGATTCTGGTGCAAAGTTTTTAGTTTCTCCTGGTCTTGATGAAGAAGTGCTCGCGTTTGCAGAGCGCAATGACATTCTCTATTTGCCAGGTGTTCTGACGCCGACAGAAATCATGAGGGCGTCAGCGATTGGTGCCGAAGCCGTTAAAGTCTTTCCTATTAGCAATGTCGGTGGTCCAGACTATATCAAGGCATTGAGCGGACCATTTCCAGAAATGAAGTGGTGTGTGACGGGCGGCGTGAGTGTCGCCAATGCGAAGGCTTATTTGAAGGCCGGTGCATCAGCTGTAGGGCTCGGCAGTCAGCTTCTACCCAATGAGCTCATCGGAAAGAAAAAATGGAAAGAGATCACTCTCGAGGCAAAACGCTGTGTGAAAGCGGTGGCCTCGATGAGGAAGCCAGCTCGCAAATAGTTGAAGGGGGAACTCGTGGCCTCTCTCGTTCGAAAACTCACCGGCATTCTTAGCTGGATTACGATGGGCTTGATGGTCGTGCTCCTCGGTGCGCTGACTTGGCAAGTGATCTCTCGATACGTTCTTAAAAATCCAAGCACAGTCACAGAAGAACTTTCGCGCTTACTCTTGATGTGGCTGGGCCTACTTGGTTCTGCTCTCGGCTTTCTTCTTAGGAAGCATCTCTCATTTGAAACACTCGCCGAAAAAGCGAGTCCCACGATGAAAGAGCGTTTGTTTGAAATTTCTGAGGCGACGGTTGTGCTTTTTGGAGCCCTTCTTCTGATCGGTGGCGCCATTGTCGTCTACAAGACGGCGCAGCTCGGGCAAACGTCCGCCGTGTTAGGAATTTCATATGCGCTCGTGTACTCGGTTCTTCCGATTACGGGTGCCATCATTTGTCTTTCTCCGTTTGCGCCAGTGCCGCCGTCGTCAAATCAAGAGGTGAGTGATGCAGCTTGAGGTGATGCTGATTCTCGGTGTGACATTCACTCTTCTTTTGATTTTGGGATCTCCGATTTCGGTCGCCATTGCGCTATCCAGTTTTTTGGCGCTTCTTCCGCTCTACGACCCTTTGACGGCGAGTCAGATCATTGGTCAAAAGATCATCGTTTCGCTCGACAACTTCGGTTTCTTGGCGATTCCATTTTTTATTCTCGCCGGTCTTCTGATGAACTCGGGCGGAATCGCTCGACGCTTGATCGAACTTGCGAAAGTGATTGCTGGGCCATTACCGGGCGCGCTTGATCACTGCACAGTGATCGCAAACATGCTCTTTGGAGCCGTATCAGGATCCGCAGTTGCATCTGCTGCCGCTGTCGGTAGCGCAATGGGACCCTTGCAAAAGAAAGAGGGTTACGATCCGGCATTCTCTGCCGCCGTCAACATTGCATCGTGCCCGTCGGGACTCATTATTCCGCCTTCAGGGGCTCTGATTCTCTATGCGTTGATCACTGGCGGAACTTCGATCACGGCGCTTTTTGTTGCTGGCTATATTCCCGGTATTCTTATGGGTCTTTCGGTGATGGCTGTGATTGCCCTTATGTCGAAAAAGCACCCTAAAACGCCAGCGAACAAGAAATCGATGAGCGAGAAAATGAATGTCGTGATCGACGCGATTCCGAGTCTTTTCTTAATCGTCTTCGTCATGGGTGGAATGATCGCCGGAATTTTCACTGCGACTGAAGCATCGGCAGCTTCGGTGATTTATGCTCTCATTCTTGGTTTCATTTATAGAGAGCTCAAAGTGAAAGCGCTTCCGCAGATTTTGACGGATGCGATTATCTCTACGAGTGTCGTTCTGTTCTTGGTTGGCGCGAGCACGGCAATGGGTTGGGTGTTTTCTATCGCAGAGATACCTGAGTATGTCGCGGCCGGGATGCTAACGATTTCGAATGAGCCTTGGGTGATTCTCTTGATGATGAACATCATCTTATTGATCATGGGTACGTTTCTTGATTTGACGCCAGCAATTCTGATTTTCACGCCGATCTTTTTTCCGGTGGCGACGCAAATCGGTGTCGACCCGGTGCATTTCGGCATCATCATGGTTTTCAATAACTGCATCGGTATTTTCACACCACCGGTCGGCAGTGCATTGTTTGTCGGAAGTGCAGTGTCAGGCGTTTCGCTCAAGCGAGTCATGCCGCACTTATGGCCGATGTTTTGGGCCGAGACGGCGGCTCTGCTGTTGGTGACATTTGTTCCATCGCTGAGTTTGTGGCTGCCGCGTCTTGCTGGTCTGGTGAAGTGAGGCTGATCGAATGAAACCGCTGCGAGATTTGAGTTTAAAAAAGGTCGACAGTCATTCTGTAGTGTTTGAGACATCGAACAGACATGAACTCCATGTCTTTGTGCTTGAGCACGATGTTGTTCGTGTCCTTTTGAAACGCGACGGAAAACTGAAGATGCCTCGCACCTGGGCGATTGAGTGGGAGCGAGAAGTTCCTGTTGAGGGTCGAGATCGAATAGACGTTAGTGGTTTCGCGCGTCCGGCATTCTCGCATTCGCAAAATGGCGACGAGTTTGTTATTAAAACAGAAAAACTAGAAATTCGTATCGACCTAAAGAAGGCTCGGTTCGAGTGGTGGACACAGGGTCTTCCGGTTCTCAGCGAGCGCGCGACAGGCTCGATTTATCTTTCAAAGCATAGCGAAAAGATCGAACACTATTTCGCCATGACTCAATCATGCGAGATGTACGGTCTTGGCGAAGCTTCTGGCGATCTTGCGCGCAAAGGATCGCGAACTCAGTTCAAGAACATCGATGCGATGGGGTACGACGCGGAAAAAACGGATCCTTTGTACAAGCATTTTCCGTTTCTGATTCATCGGGATCGACAAGTCGCTTTGGGTATTTTCTACGATTCATTTGCAACGACCACGGTCGACTGCGGTCAAGAGATCGATAACTATCACGGGCCGTACTTTTCATATCGAGCCGAATCCGGAGATCTCGATTACTACATTATTTTGGGCCCGGAAATTCGTGAGGTAACCAAAAAGTTCACACGTCTAACAGGTCGTCCGATGATGCCGCCGAAGTGGAGCCTTTCCTATTCCGGCTCCACAATGACGTATACCGATGCGCCGAATGCGCAAGATGCGCTGATGGGATTTCTCGATAAACTGAGAGAGCACAAGCTGCCTTGCAGCTCATTTCATCTTTCGAGTGGCTACACATCGATTGGAAAAAAGCGTTACGTCTTCAACTGGAATCGCGATAAAATCCCTGATCCGAAAAACTTGGTTCAAAGTTTCAAAGAAGCTGGTCTTCGTTTTATTCCCAATATCAAACCGGTTCTTCTGCAAGATCACCCTCTTTATGACGAAGCGAAAGCCCTTTTCGTCAGAGATAGCGAGTCTGATCAACCAGAGCTTTCGCAGTTCTGGGATGGAATGGGATCTCATCTCGATTTCACCAATCCAAAAGCATTTGATTGGTGGAAGACGAAAATCAAAGAGACATTGGTTTCGCAAGGGATCGACAGCGTCTGGAATGATAACAACGAATATGAAATATGGGATGACGAAGCTCGCTGCCACGGCTTCGGTAGCGAATGGCCCATTAAGCAAGGTCGACCCATTCAAACTCTTTTGATGGCAATGGCATCGAGGCAGGCTTTGCTTGAAAGCAATCCGACGCAGCGACCATTCGTCGTTTCAAGAAGCGGGATGCCTGGACTTCAGAGATACAACCAAACTTGGTCGGGCGATAATTTCACAGCGTGGAAGACGCTTCGTTTTAATCTCTATATGGCCTTGAATCTCGGACTTTCCGGAGTCGGAAACTCTGGTCACGATATTGGCGGCTTTTCAGGTCCACGACCGTCGCCCGAATTGTTTTTGCGATGGATCCAGCACGGCATTTTCTATCCACGTTTCGTCATTCATTCTTGGAAGGCGGAAGGCGTGAATGAACCATGGATGTATCCAGAAATCGTTCCTCAGATTCGAAAGCTTTTTGAGCT
>DATLHP010000342.1:0-2946 GCA_035539835.1 Bdellovibrionales bacterium | reverse complement strand
CTCTACCTTCCAAAAAAAGTGATTCTGTTCCCTAGAAAGAGACTGCCAAGCACGCTGCGAATTGGCGAAGTGATCTCAATCGTCGGAAAAGATGATCAAGTTCGACCTTACAAGCTCCTGGGATTTCACGGCGATATGGCTAGTCTCGACGGTAACCATCCGTTGGCTGGGCAGGACTTAGTTTTCGAAATCGAAACTCTGATGGCTCGCGATGCCACGAGCGAAGAAATCACAGAGTCTTGCAACTTTATGTCGACTCAAATTTTGCACTAGCGATCTTCGACCCTTAAGCAGAGCGCACAGGCTTCTGTGCCGCAGAGCGGGGCTCAAGACGTGATGCCGTGAACACCGCGACAGTGTCGGGTGCTTCGACTTCGAGGCGAGCGCGAGAAGAGACGATCTTTTTTTCTACGAGTTCTGCGGCCTCGTCGCTTTTCATTGCGATGACCGAAGTATCGTTTGATCGAATGACGGCATCGAGATCGGTGGTGAGCAGCGACCGCGCTGCCGCCAATGAATTGAGTGGTTCGACTTCATGCCAGAGTGGAAGTCGTGCGACTCCCGTTTCTGATGGGCGCCAGCCTGGTTTAAGGGCGCCCTTTAAGACTGCCGCTCGAAACACGATCGAGGTCGAACGTCCACCTTCGGCGAAGACGATGGGAAGTCTTTGTTCGAGATCTTTCACGCACTTCGCCATTTCGCTGAGCGCTCGTACGAGGTGGCTAGCATCTGATCCATCGTCTTTATGTTCAAAGAGCAAGATGAGCGATCGTGAGTCTGATCGAATGACGTCGCCTCCGTTCAGAGCGGAGATCGTCCATAAGTGCGAGAGAATCGTACTCATCACTTGTACATCGGTGCTGAACTTCAATACTTCGAGGTGCACAATCCAGCCTTCGACTTTCTCGATCGGCGAATCGAGCTTGTGAAAGCGCGAGGTTGGCGAGAGTTCAATGAGGCTGCCCTTGGTTTTGCTCGATTTCGTGAAGACGCGCACGAGTCCGAAGAGCGAAATGAAGCTAAACCAACGGCTCCAGATCACGTTGACGCCGGCATTCTGAGAAGACTCGATGAAGTACGAGAGCGCTGTGAGCCCCATAGCAATAGCAGCGATGACCAAAAATTCGATTCGAATCACCGATGCACCATTGGGGCGAAGAACGAGCTTCGCAGCTCTTACTCCAATGACTAGAGCACACAGAAGATAAATCGATGGCAAAACCCATGACGAAAGAAGATTGTTTCCGGACGTTTCGATCCACGTCCATGGCACAAAGAAGAAAGCGCCCAGCGCGATCGCCAAAATTGCTGCGCCCTCTTTTCGAGTAGAGTTTCGTGAACCACGTAAGATCGTCCAAGTGAGCCGCGAAACGAAGACGCCCTCGAGCACAAGAATCGTGAAGAAGAGAGATTGGAAGCTAGAAACGTTGAGAATGCGGAATGAGAGATCAACCGAAACCAAACACATGAGCGAGAGCAAAAGCGCAAGCTGAGTGCCGACAGCGTAATCGCGTGTACGACTCGCACGTGAAACCGACCAGAGGAATCCCGCGAGTAACAGGAAAAGTCCGAGCGCAATCAAATGTCGGCTTGTCGAAAAGAAAACCACGCTTCGCGCGAAATGATCAGCATCTTGCGTAGTAAAGAACCCTTCCTTCGGTTCTGAATTTGGTTCGGCGGTCATGCTATGGGCGTAGGGAAGAACGAGCATGACGATTTCCAGATCCTTCTCTTGAAGGAGTCGCATCTTTGAAACCGTCAGTTGAAGTGGTAAACGCTGAGTGAGGTAGTCATGGGTGGTTTGAAAAACGCCATCGAACCAAACTTGCACACGACCATTGATTTTCGGCAAAATTAAAACCGGAGCAGAAGCCTTCGCAGCCGCTTTTAATTTTTCGGCTGGAACTTTGATTCCGAGCCAGAATGCCTCGCCGGGTTGCGCGTAAAAGCTATCCAGAAAGCGTTGCGAACGACGTCGCATCTCGCTTTGCCAGAGACGGTCATTTCCTGGCGCGGCCATACAGTCGCCATCGGCAATGCGTTCTTGCCGGCACTCAGAACGCGAATCATAACGATGTGTTCGCCATCCAGAGTCGTCAAATGACACCGTGGCTGTCGCTTTTGCATCAGCATAGAGAAGTGAGCCGGCCATGGTGAGACCGATAAGGACGACGAATCCAATGACGAACGTAATCGCCAAATCCACGGTGAACTTCCGTCGCACCGGATCGGGAAGCGTGTAAGCTTCGATTTTTTCTCGTTTTCCGAAGAATGATAAACCCACGATATTGAATCGGATTTTTTTGAGTTCGAGTAAAATCCGGCAGCTAGTACTGGACGAGAGTCGAGTAAAATATAGCTCTACATGGGGCCCAATATGGCCATTAGTATGAATCTGGATAGGTTTAGGAACGGAGCGCAGCGATGAATTCCCATGTCGACAAATTCTTGAAAAGTTCCAAGCTGTGGCAGCCGGAGATGGCGGCCCTTCGAGCCGTCATTTTGAAAACGAAGCTGGAAGAAGACTTTAAGTGGCGTTTGCCTTGCTACACATACGGCGACAGCAACATCGTCATCATTCAGCCCTTCAAAAAAAGTTTGGCGTTGATGTTTTTTAAAGGTGCCTTGCTGAAGGATGCCAAAAAAATCTTGGTTGCAAATGGTCCGAACTCTCAAGCGTCTCGCCGTTTCGAGTTCCACTCAGTTCAAGAAATATCCAAACTCAGTTCCACCATCAAAGCCTACATTCAAGAGGCCATCGCGGCTGAGGAGTCGGGTCAGAAGGTGAAGTTCAAGAAAAAGCCTCAAACCATTCCAGAAGAACTCAAAAAGACCTTTGCGAAAATGCCGAAGCTCAAGAAGTCCTTCGAATCGCTGACCCCAGGTCGACAGAGAGCCTATCTTCTTCACTTTTCCACGGCCAAACAGGCTTCGACGCGACAGTCG
>DATLHP010000341.1:0-4738 GCA_035539835.1 Bdellovibrionales bacterium | reverse complement strand
AGACTCCCTGCGAATGACTGCATTTGGATCGGGCTTTGAATCATGCGTTCAAAAAGACAAACGTAGTCTGAAACCATTCGATCTACCGAAAAGCGATTCTCAAAAGCCGCGCGACAGTTTTTGCGATCAACCTGTCCTAGCTGCTTTACGGCCCGAACGGCCTCATCAATCGAATCGACGACAAAGCCTGTTTTGCCATCTTCGATCACTTCAGGCACCGAGCCTTGACGAAATGCAATCACCGGAGTTCCTGCAGCTAGCGATTCGATCATTACAAGCCCGAATGGCTCCGGCCAATCAATGGGAAACAAAAGTGCGTCGGCGCCACCCAAGAATTCAGGTTTTTCAGAGTCACCGATTTCGCCGACGAATTCGACGAAGGGCTGTTCAAGCAGCGGAAGTACAGATCTCACGTACTCATCTCTCTCGTTAGGAATTTTGGCCGCAACTTTGAGCCGACGACCAGACAGACGAGCGATTTCGATCGCATGCTCGACTCGTTTTTCTGGAGTGATACGGCCTAGGAAAGCCAAATACCCACTTCCCTTCGCAGAAAATGGCATCAGCTCGCTAGGAAATCCGTGATAGATCCGATCAACCCAATTGAGCGCAGGTTTCGCTTTCCTTTGGCTCATCGAAATCGAAACAAATGAGTGATCTTTGAAGAGCGAATAGACCTCTTCGTATTCAACGTGATCGAGCCTGCCATGCAGAGTGCTCAGACACGGAACATCAATCATTCTCGTCGTCGGCAGGTGAAGATACTCATTGTGAAAATGGATGACGTCGTAGCGATGAGCTTCTTGCCGAAGAACTTCGAACATACCCATATGAGGAGCGATGGGTTCTTTGGCTCCTAGCATTCGCAATGACCGCTGGCCGATCGGTCTAAGCTCCGCACTCGTTTGTGAATCGCCGCTCGCATACAAGGTCACCTGATGACCGGCCTTGACCAATCCTTCAGTGAGATAGTGAACTACGCGCTCTGTTCCGCCATAGAATTTTGGAGGAACGCTTTCAAACAACGGAGCCACTTGCGCGATACGCATTAAAAAATTCCTCCAGAACTCTTTGTTCTAGGAGAGCGCGGCGCAAAGTACCTTATTGGTCGATGTATTTTTGTTCTTGAAAACTTGATGAAGAGACAAAAAAAGGAACCGGTCTCCCGGTTCCTTTTTCGTGCTTGCAAAAGAGAAGAGAGTTACTTCTTCTTTTCCGGAGCCGGAGCGGCCGCTGGAGCCGTCTCTTTTTGTTGAACTGTCGACGCATCAATGATGATTTTCACATCTTCGCCAACAGTAACGCCGCCACCTTCGATCGCTTTGTTCCATTTCAGACCGAAGTCTTTGCGGTTGATTTTTCCTTCAGCGTGGAAACCAAGGCGTTGATTGCCCCATGGGTCTTTTTGCATACCAGTTTCTGTGAGATCAAAAGTCACAGGCTTCGTTTTGCCACGGATCGTAAGATCACCCGTCCATTTGTACTTGTCTTTGCCGTTTTTCTCGAGCTTCGAGTTTTTGAAAGTCATCGAATCATGCTTTGCAGAATCGAAGAAATCGGCGCTGCGCAAGTGCTCATCGCGCTTGTCATTGTCTGTGTCGATGCTCGCTGTTTTCACAGTGAACGTTCCATCAGTGACCGCACCGGTCTCACGATCGAAAGTGAAGCTACCTTCGAAGTCTTTGAAGTGACCGATAACGTCTGTGATCATCAAGTGGCGAACAGCGAAACCGACATTGCTGTGGTCCTTGTCGACGACGTATTTTGCTGGTGCTGCCTGAGCGAGCGACGCGAAGGCCGCAATTGCTGAAATAGATACGATTGCTTTAGCGAACATCTTCTAACTCCTTAAAGTAGTCCGAGTTGGTAGCTCAGTATTGGACATGTTCCCTTTTTTTGCTACTGTGCTTATGTGGAGGACCGCAGCGAAGCGAGGACTCCACCAACGCAGGGCGGAGCCCGGAGTGCCCCCAACAGATGAATTCCAACACCTTGAGTTACTTTCGCGGGTCTATCATCGTTACCGTCATTGGTCTTATTGCTGCCTACTTCATCGGCTACGAGTACACGGCGAATGTCAGCGGCGCTTTAGGCGTCGTCTTTATCTGCGCCGTTCTTGGGGTTCTTGAAGTTTCGCTGTCTTTCGATAACGCGGTGGTAAATGCCTCTGTGCTTAAAAAAATGACTCCGCTTTGGCGTCATCGGTTTTTGACATGGGGTATCCTGATTGCGGTCTTTGGAATGCGGATCCTGTTCCCTCTCTTGATTGTCGGCATCGTGGCAAAGCTAGACCCGTGGAACGCCATCGTCTTAGCGGCCTCTAAACCTGAAGAGTACGCGAGCATTATGCATACGGCTCACGTTCCGGTCGCCGCATACGGCGGTGCCTTTCTTCTCATGGTCGCACTGAAGTATTTCTTCGATACACGCAAAGATGTGCATTGGATTTCGATCATCGAGCGCCCGCTTTCAAAGCTGGGAAAGCTTGAGGCCATTGAGCTCGCAATCGCGATGCTGATCATTTACTTGATTTCAATCAATCTCAAAGGCGACGACACACTGACGTTCTTGATCGCCGGAGTTTTTGGTCTCATCACTTTCATTTTGGTCGATGGCGTAAGCTCGCTTCTCGAAGGAGAAAGCGAAGAGATGGCCGGCAATGATCGACCCGCGATCACCGACGCACACAAAGCCAGCGCTGGAATGTTCTTATACCTCGAAGTTCTCGATGCCTCGTTCAGTTTTGACGGCGTCGTCGGAGCGTTCGCAATCACCAACAATCTATTCATCATCGCAATTGGTCTTGGTATCGGTGCGATGTTCGTACGAAGTCTGACGATTCTTCTCGTCGAAAAAGGCACTCTCACGCAATATTTGTATCTTGAACACGGCGCTTTCTATGCGATTGCAGCACTCGCGACGATCATGTTCTTGAATACGTTTATTCATATTCCAGAAGTAGTGACGGGCCTGATCGGCGCCGCATTTATCGGCTTCGCACTTCTCTCATCGGTTCGTAAGAATCAAAAAGACTCAGCGCTCGGGTTGGCGCAGTAGAATGATAGCTCCCAAGGCGGCCGACACGATCGAGCCGCCGATGATTCCTACTTTTGCAAGGATCATGGCCTGCTCAGACTTTAGAGCAAGGCCGGCAATAAAGAGTGCCATCGTAAACCCAATTCCGCCTAAGCATCCAGCGGCCAAAAGAGCTGATGAGCGAACACCTTCGGGCGCTTTCGCAATGCCGAAACGAATCGCGAGCCAACTTGCTCCGAAGATGCCAAGTGGTTTTCCGATCGCAAGACCGACTGCGATACCCAGAACAAGCGGATGAGTCAGAGCACCTGACCAATCAATTCCTGAGAACACAATGCCCGCATTGGCCAAAGCGAAGATCGGCATGATTCCAAATCCCACTATTGGATGCAGGCGATGAATCCAACGTTCGAGCGGAGTTGGATCGCTCGGCATCATATCATCATGGGGCATTAAAAATCCGAGCGCGCAGCCAGCAATCGTGGCATGCACTCCGGCTTCATGAACGAGATACCAAACAGCAAGCCCCAATAGAATATGCAAAGGAACCCAGCGCACTTCGCGGCTCGCAGCGAAGCGAATCACGACAAGGAGCGCGACGGCGGCAAGCAAATACATGAGCTTTACACCGCTCGTATAAAAAACGGCGATGACGATAACGGCGCCCAGATCATCCGCGATGGCGAGTGCGAGCAAAAAAACTTTAAGCGCTGCAGGCACACGCTTTCCGAGCACCGTCATGACACCGACGGCGAAGGCGATATCCGTCGCCATCGGAATTCCCCATCCATGCATGTGTTCTTTGAAAAGATTGAAACCAAGAAAGATCGCTGCCGGGACGACCATCCCGCCGATTGCCGCGACAATCGGCAAAGCGGCTCGCTCAACCGAATTAAGAGCGCCATCGATCAGTTCGTACTTAATCTCCATACCGACGACGAAAAAGAAAAGCGCCATCAAGCCGTCATTGATCCAATGACTCACACTGAGCGGCCCTACGGCAGTCGATAGGATGCGTTGATAGGCATCGTTGAGCGGAGAGTTCGCGATTGCGATCGCAATGACAGCAGCAGCGGCTAAAACGAAACCACTCGCCGATTCGAGTTTCCAAAACTTCTGGATGTTCGAAAAAATCGTACTGAAAGACGGCATACGCGTTGTCATTCTTCGACCGTAGTCCAGGCGTGACGAGCGCGCTAGAACTTTCTGCACAAACGATTCAAGCTGAATCTATGTCGGGACTCTTCACTGCACTTGCCGATTCATTGATCCAATTTCTCTACGTCTTTGGCAGCTTTCTAGCGGGAGCGGCGGTTCTGACTCTCTTGTCACGCTGGACAAACAACGCTTTTCTGCAATCGCGCTTTCCAAAAGCCGGCACTTACGTGTTCGGCTGGATCGGCGTACCTATTCACGAGTTCTCGCACGCGATTTTTTGTCGACTGTTCTTGCACAAAGTCACCAAGATCAAATGGTTCGATCCAAAGGGAAAGAACGGCGCTCACGGCTCGGTGACTCATACCTATCAACCCTGGAATCTCTATCACCGAGTCGGCCACTTTTTTATCGGGCTCGGTCCAGCACTCCTTTGCCCATTCTTTTTAGGACTCTTGTACTGGACTCTTGTTCCGGGGTCGCAATTCGCTTTCGACCCGCAAACCTTGTTTCAACCATTCTTCAGCGGCATCACCAACGGTTCCAT
>DATLHP010000340.1:0-4934 GCA_035539835.1 Bdellovibrionales bacterium | reverse complement strand
GGTAGAGTCCGTACGCATCTTCGGCTTTCAAAGAGATCTGTCTCTTCTCACCGGTTCTCACGTTTTCGAGACCCTTTGCCAAACCCGCCAGCATCAAATCTGGATCCGAGGAATGGGTAATGACTTCCCTCGCAAAGGTCGAGCTTATGAATTTTCCATATTTATTTTTGAGAACGCAGTTGAAAGAGATAACTTGAATTTTCATATTCGCCATTCCCAAAAAAAACAAAGCCAACCATTCGGTTGGCTTTGTTTCTAAAAATTAAAATAGAGAACTAGTAGCGGTTCGTGCGGGGAGCTTGCGGCTTTGCTTCGCTCACATTCATTGCACGACCTTCCCAATCACAACCGTTGAAACGAGCGATTGCAGAAGCGGCTTCTGCGTCCGTAGACATTTCTACGAAAGCGAAACCTTTGCTGCGACCTGAATCGCGATCCATAATGACTTTCGCAGTTTGAACAGATCCGCACTCAGCGAATGCTTCCATCAACGAATGATCATTAGCGGAATAGGGAAGATTACCGACGTACAGTTTTTTACTCATTTTACCTCCTGAAGGCATGAGCGCTAGTTTCGGAGGAAATGAACAGAATGATCACGGACTCTTAAAGTAGCTTTACTGAGATTGATCTTAACAGCGCAATCGAAACGCCCCTAGGGATTAATTGGCGCCACGGATACCTGAGATCATTTGGCGAAATAGTTCTCGCTAACCTCACTTTCTTCGATAAACCATGTTGAGGCCTTGCAGATTTGATCGTGAGACCTCTTCTCTGGGCCTCTAGCTGTTACGCTTTCGCGGGTGTCAGCAGAGGAGCGCCTATGACTACATCGTCCAAACCCGAGTTTCTCAAAAGCAAACGAAAAACCACCGACGAAAGTTTGAATGCCGAACGTAACAAGGCGACGGAGTCGATACAGATTTCGAAAGCTCAAAAACAGAAAAAAACCGACGAGATCGTAGAAAATACGCGCTCTGCGACGGATGCGGCTCGATCACAGATCGATGAGGCAATCGCCAAAGAACGCCAGCACGCAGACAAACTTGTAGAAAGTGTCTTGGCCAGCGAGCGCCAGGTCACGGACGTAAGCCTCAAAGTGGAGCGGGACACTACCGATTCGCGCGCCAAAGAGTCTGCGGAAGCCCACCACGAAACCAAAATCGCTTTGGCCTCGCGAGACGAGCTTCTCGCAATCGTGAGTCACGATCTCAGAAACCCGATTGGTGCGGTGACTTCGTACGCAAGCCTTCTGTTGGAGAACGGCGAATTCAAGAATCTGAATCCGAATGCTCAGGAGTACGTTGGCGCTATTCGAAGAAGCGCCAACGTCGCGTTGAGATTGATTTCGGATCTTATTGATGCCGAGCAGATCGCTCAAGGGAAGCTCCAGATCACCATTGCGCCCTGTGACCTCATCCAAATTATTCGCGAAACAATAGAAGCTTTCCGAGTGGACGCCTTCAAAAAAAACATTCGACTCGACGCTGATTTTCCGCACGACTCCATAGAAATCAAGGGCGATGGCGATCGCATTCGCCAGATCCTCTCAAACTTGATCGGCAATGCGCTCAAATTTACTCCTGAGGGCGGAGCAGTCGCGGTGAAGGCGACTTTCGATGAAAAAGAAGTGCTGGTTTCTATCCGCGATAGTGGTCCGGGAATTCCTGAAGACGAAAGAGAGCGAATCTTCGAGCGATTCGCTCAGCTCAAGTCAAAAGCTCGCAACAGCTTGGGGCTCGGTTTGTACATTTCAAAAACGCTCGTCGAAGCCCATCATGGTCGCCTTTGGGTTGATTCAAAGCTCGGATCCGGCAGTACCTTCTACTTTACGCTTCCGGTAAACCATTGATCAAAACCACGGAACCTGATGATCACTTCCCCCAGACTATGTAAGGCCACTCATACATAAATCCGTCACCCTGTTTTCATTCTCCTCGTGTTGAGCATCTAAATAGTAGTGATCGTCCTCACCCCACCTGAAGACTCTCGGCAACGAATAATACATCAGCGCGTGATAAATCGAGCGAGGGAGAAGTTTCCGTATCAGGCCAAAAAAGTATGCATCGATACTAGCCGGCACCCGCAGCGGTGGATTATCGGTGTTGATAATCCGATGTATTTTTTTGGCGATAGTCTCTGGAGTTGTCGGCGACAGCTTCATCATCTTTGCGATGAACGGCGCCATCGATGTGTAGTGATAGTAGTATGGATTATTTTTATCCCGAATGGACTTTTGGCTTTCCCTGGTCAATTTTACGTTCTTAAAAGAGTCCGAGTTTATAAATCCGGGCTGGATCAAGCAGACGTTAATTTTCCATGGTCGAACTTCGTACCAAAGTGCTTCGGTGGCACCTTCCAAGGCAAACTTCGAGGCACTATAAATCGACATAGTAGGCATTGCCATCATGCCGCCAACCGATGAGACATTGATGATGTGGCCTGATCGCTTTTTTCTCATGTGCGGAAGAACCCCGCGAATCAGCGCCATTGGTGCACGAAAGTTCGTATCGATCTGACGAAGCCTTTCGGTTTCATTGACCTGTTCAACGACACTCCTGAGACAATATCCGGCATTGTTAACCAAGACGTCTACACCGCCCAACTTATCGGTCAGCTCCTTCAGGACGGCATCGCGCTCGGACTTCAATAAGACATCAAGAGGCCGAAGCCACAAGTACTCGGATTCCGTTATCCCAGCTTCTTTGAAACGATAAAGCGAGGACCGCCGCGCGGTCGCGATCACGTGAAACCTGCCTGCGCGGCTTAGCTCTTTAGTTAAGGCCAAGCCCAAGCCCGTGCTTGCGCCCGTGATCAGAACGACACGGCGGCGATCCTCGGATTTCTTGAAGAATCCTAACAGCCAACTAACCACTGATCCTCCTCACGATGCTAAGAACTCAGGCGCTAAATCTAGCTTTCCTTGTCGAGTAATGGTCCGTCGATATTCGTCGAGCTCAAAATACAAATCGGCCGGACCGGTGCTGAGTCGGTAAGGCTCACTGCTTTTCGCGAGGTTGATTCTCTCAACTTCAAACGAATTTTCGTCGGGATCGAAGATCCCTTTCACTGTCACTTCTTCCCACTCAATCTTCTTAGCAATTTCGGTGAGGGCGGCATTCATAATAAGCGGGTGGTCTTTTGAATCTGTCTCAAGCTTGAACTTGCGGCGCCAGTCATTCCCTGCATAAGGCACGAGAATGCCCATCAGCTCAGTTTTGGGAGGACGCGAGTTAGATTTATTATTCAGGGTGCGCTGAAAAACATCATGGAACGTCTCTCTTTTCTGACTGAACTGGGTCAAGTCACTTCGCAAAAATGTCGGCGACACTCGGTTGATTGAATTGCTGATATACATATTGTCCTCCTCTCTATGCCATCACTGCATAAACCGCGGCGGGTATGAAAATTAAATCGTTAATATTTTTGAATGCCTTTTTTATGAGATCTCTGCTTTTCCATGCGGCGAGATCGATGACGTTTTCTTTTTCGCCCGTCGGGCCACGTGGGTAGACTTTTTGCGGAATCAAGGTCATGTCGGACAGATTGAGAAGTCCGATCACCTTGACCTCATCCCAACAATACCGAGCTAAGACTTCTCGCCATTCTGAATCCGCGACGATGAAGTATTCCATGCCGCTCAAGCAAACGAGCTTGTAGTCGGAGGTCTGGCCGCTAGCCATTTTCTCAGTCCAAGGAGCTATTACACCTGCCAGGGTCACAGGCGTGAGTTTGTTCTCCCGATAGCCTCCGACAGGAGTTTCAGATACGGCTCTGACGATTTGCTGAATTTGCTTTGTGTATTCGTGTCTGTTCTCTATTCCTTCAAAGTAAATTTGTGCGTCGTTTGAAACCATAAAGTCCTCCTCTCTGGTTAAGAAGCAATTTGCTCCTTAAGAAAGTGTTTTCTTCGGTAGCTGACTTTTTTCTCGCTGATACGATGAATCTGTCTCATAACTGCCTTTCGAACTTTCCTTAAGATAGCCATCACATGCTTGCCGTCTTTCTGAACAACAATTGGCTGCCCCAATCCAAAGACACTCATCGTTACAGAAAACAAATGCTTATCTTTCGCTTCGGGCTCGATATTGATTTGCACATCGGTATCCCACCCATAAGTCGATTTGATTTCTTTCACTGCATGATCTGCATACTGTTTCAAGGCCTCTGTTTGTGAGAGGTCTTTTGTGTGGAACTCGTACATCAACTGCTCATTGAACAATCCCATGCCAACCTCCTAGATTCCGTTTTGACTGTTTGCATTTTGAAAACGCCACGCCTTCCATGCATCCAGCTGATCTTTTATCTTTCGCTCAATCTGTTGGACCGCGCGAATCGGACTTTCGCTCACCGCCTCGGCAACAAAAGTTCCTGCTTGAGAGGCGATTCGGCACGATGCCTGAATTGCATCTTTGCCTTTTTGTAAGGCCAGCTTCATCGCGGCATCACTGGGAGCATTGAAATGAATTTTTTCAGCGACGGACGAAACGAATGATCTAGTTTCGTAGTCCGGTTCAAAGTGCATAAACTCAAGTTGTACTTTCTCTTGAATCATAAACCTCTCCCGTTTTTAAAAGCTGAATTGTGGCTCCCATAGAAATTCAAAACCCAAAGGACTTGAGTTTTCGAATCTCGAACGAGAGTCTTTGAATTTTATTGATTGATGTGGATCTTACCGAAGCTTGTTCGGTGGAATCCCTAACGGAATTTTCACTTTGTACCTCCTTTAAAACGCGGCTGGCGCGAATTAGATAAAGAAGCTACGGCTGTTTCGTAAAACACATGCCTCGCTGTTCTAATATAATTTTCGGATCAGCTAAAAAAATGTCAAGTGGTGGAGAAATGCGAATTTTTAAAATCTAGACCTTGTTCGGATCGGGAATAGACAGTGGCAGTCTCGTATTGAGACTGCCACCATTGGCGGCCTCTCAAAA
>DATLHP010000339.1:0-6052 GCA_035539835.1 Bdellovibrionales bacterium | reverse complement strand
ATCTTGCAGATTGCCTCTTCTAAAGTCGATTGTATTCCTGTCGACCGCCGAGAGCTATCGCATATGACATTGGCTATTGATCCGAAACGTCTAAAGGCCGCCAAGAAAATGATGCGAGAGTTCGTCGAAACCTTCACCACCGAACTCACTCGCGGAAATCAAACATCTGTCTATCACTTGAACTTGCAGTTCTACCCAATCTCAGAAGGATGGAAATGAAAGCCACTATTGTCGTTATGAATATGCTTCTCACAATCGCCTTTATGAGCCTAGCCCAAGCAAGAGAAGGCGGTGATGGGGTCGGCAATGGCGGCGGGACCGTTCGTTGCGCTGTCAGTGCCGCCAACACATTCAATGGCGATTATCTTGAGGACTATGTTCTTCAGTACAATTTCGATCTACCGCCGGCCAAAATACAGTCGCTCGACGAAAGCCTGAATCGAATTCAGAACGGACTCTTGAAAATTCCATGGCTTTATTCTGACTTCGAGAACTTCAGAAAAGACTTTCTGAATCAGAAAGACTATTCGAAAGAAAGCGTATGGGAGCCTGCCGAAGGCGGTGTTCTTCCGATCGGTGATGCCGAAGCGCGCGCAGCTCTTTTGCCATCGAACTGTTTAGACTTCACACAAGCAGTGATTCGTGTGAACCCGCAAACCTCTGGTTTTGATCCATCAAAACGCGTTTTCAAATACAACGAACGAGCCATTCAAAGGCTGCAAGCCGTACCATTGCAGCTTTCTTTTTTGGTTGTTCACGAGTGGCTTTGGAAGTTTGTTGAAAATGCGGATAGCAACCGACGCATCAACTATCAACTCCACTCAAAAATTCTAGAAGAATGGGATAGCTCTCAATGGGAAGTATTCTTGAAAAACGCAGGAATAAACAAACCGGCAAAGCTCGATCCATTTTCGCCAGAATCCTGTCTGAATGACCCTTCACAAATCCTCTCACTCAAGGACCGCGAAGTCTTTAGTAAGCCGCAGATCTATTATCGCGAGCGATCTGACGAATCAGGAAGTTTCATTGTCGAACCGTACGGCTCATCACTCCTCTGGTTAGGAGAAACTTTTGGACGAAAAAGCGGGGATCGATTTTTCGTAGAGGCGATCGCCTCACCAGAACAGTATCCCTTATTGAAAACACCGTTTAAAACCGAAGCCTTCACATGCGTTTTTTCTAATGCTAGCTGTTTTTCAAGGCAACCTTGGCTCCAGGTCTTTAGTGTGTCCGTGAGCGTTGGCGAGAAATGCCTCGCTGTTCGTGGTCGTAGCCCGCGGCAAGAGTTCGTCATTTTATTTGAGAGACATACGCAATAGCGGACGCTTCAACCCAATCTCTTGGACTCCTGGGCGTTATCACTGAGATCAGCGATTCAAAGCACTTTAAAGGGGCCTAGGGCCAAGCCCGGCTTTTTCGACGCTACCGTGAAGCTATCGTTCTGAACCCAGGATTCGGAGGTCTCCAGAAACCGTTCGGATGGGCGAGCCTTTTGGCACCTTAAGGTCAGGCTTCAAAAGGCATCGACGTTTGAAACACGGTTTTGCGAACATCATGAAGGCGAAAATTTCGAATCAAGAGGTCAGAGTTTGCCGCTATTGGCAGAGCAAACTCTGAAGGCTACGGATGTGTCACAGACGAGTGGTTTTGGCCTCATCAAAGTTGGCCGATAATTTCCTTCATGCCTGTCGGATAAAAACGAATCTCAGGCCGTGCAAGATACTCGACGGACTTCCAAACGGCTTTACCTAAATTGCGATCTCCCTCAACCAGCGGAAACTCTTCTTGTCGGTAGTAGCTAGGATCTCTGAACCGACATCGGAAGACCTGTACGATCTCATGACCTTGATGGCCTTCATGCGTAAAGATATTCTCTAGCACTCCAAGCAGAACGGGATCCTCAACGTCCACCCCAGCCTCTTCCTTAAATTCCCGAATGACTGTGTCTTTAGCGGGCTCCAGAAACTCGACCGTGCCGCCAATTGGTCGATAAAAGTTCTCGTTCTTAAGATTATCCGCTCCTTCATAAACGAGCACGCGGCCCTCATGAAAAATAACCGCTTGGGCTGTCGCGCGAATGAACTGAGGTGGCTTCCACTTTGTCATTGAGGAATCATATCGGCAGAGCGAAAGGCATGTCTAGAATCCAAATCCCTAGAACACTCGATTGCTTCCAATCTAATGCGTTTATACGGCTGCTGAGATCGGCCTAACAGCTCACGAAAGCCAGCCATTTGACCCTGAATGGGGGTATCAGTCGGGAGACCACTCCTTTTGACCCGAAATCCCTGGGAGTCATCCTCAGGTTTGCCGGACTCGTTGATTACAGGCTTCAGAAGACCGGCATTCCATAGCGCCCGCAGATTGTGGGTCAAAGGCCTGTGTATGAGAGAAGCGGCGGTTCAATCAAAGGATTTGTTTGTTGACCTTGGCTCAACCGCATTCGAGCCTGTGTTTCTATTAGGAGAATGTATGAAACTATTCTTATTGGTTTGCACTGCGATTGCTCTAAACTTCATCGCCGCTACCAGTGGAGCGACTGAGAAATGCCAATCAGAATTCAAAAGCCGTTTTAACTTGAAATCAAAAGACGGCACTTACTATGTCACCCGTAGAGGCACGTACGAAGATCCGAACTACCCGAATCTAGAGCGCCACCTTCGTTTCATTCTTTGTGACTCACAAGACATGATGAACGATAGTTTTAAACTTCCAAAAATTTCACTTCCCATTCCAACGGATTATCTCAGCCATCGAGAAGCGGGCTTGGAAGCATTGATCAGTCTCACCGAGAATCCTGGCCGATATCTTCTCGCCTGGGGATTTACTGATTTTCCCGAATCGACGCACACATGCTCGGATGGGCCGGAGCCGAGAACGTGTAAGTCCCCGAGACAAGTATATCTCTCTGTTCAAGCGCTTGGCCTTGGATACTTGCAGTCGTATCCCGACAAACGCTTCATCGATCGTAGTTACGGAAATGGATTCGGTAGCCTGGCTAACTTGCCGCTGCCAAACGGTTCCCGCGTAAAGAGTGTTAAGCTGTTGTCGAATGCCGTTTTTCCATACGATCAAACTTTGGCGGATTTCCAAGTAAAGTACCAAGATGGTTCGGCAAGAATACTTCGATATCGAGTCACGTATACCGAGTGGCTCAACAAAGATTGGTCAATAGAGCTCGAGTTTGTGGAAGAGCTTTGAGGTAATTCAGAATCACTAGTCCATGAGGCGCTCCCGATTCTCAGAGCGTCGTTGTTTCGAGCAATGCGGTGACCTGGTTTCAGAACATTAGTATTCGCGAGCGCCATCCCAGCCCTTTCTTCAATGCAAAAAACTATCGCAAGCCTGCGATAGTTTTATCCACATGCGATAGTTTCCTCTCTCGTTTCATATATTAGTCGAAGTTTAAATGCACATTCGGGCTTTATCGATGAACAAATCATTGGTTCCGCAATTGCAATTTAAATGAATAAGCAGGCCTTGCTTCGCAGAGTGTGAAGCAGAAGGGAGAGCCCATCGCCGGTTATAAAGAACGCATTCTAGGCACCTATGCAATCCTGCTAATCGGCAGCTGGATGATCGATCTCTTACTTGATCCACGAACACCTTTTGAAATTCGGTCGGTCGTTTCAGGTTTGAAATGGATGATGACGATTCCGCTTATCATTGCCGGTATTGGCATCGTTATTTGGATTTTTGGCGCATTGGCATTTGGACTTTTAGAAGCGAATTCGAGAAACGTCTCCAAAGACCAAGTCTTTCTGCAAAAGCCCGCTGAATCCAAGTCCCAAGAAGCTGTCCGAGTAGAGCGGCTTAGAGAGAAAGAACATCGCGAAGCGGTCGCAGCCGAAATGGCTAGAGCGCGTTTTCATGAAATGAAACAAACGCGATCAGCCACTGAGGCAGCGAAAGCGTCTCTTGAGGAATTTTAATAGCGATTCAGAGGGAGTTCGTTTGATTACAAGTAGAGATGAAATGTTGCTTCATCTACTGCAAAGCTATGGCTGTCTTACCACTCGGCAAATTGCATCGAAGGCCTTTCCGGATGTGCGGCTTACTACTGTTCTTCGACGCCTTAGATATTTGAATGAAGCAGGCTACATTCAAAAAATTCTAGGGCTAAAATCCTCAGAGCGCCTGTGGGCAGTTACGAAAAAATCCTCTGAGAAATTCGGTTTCACTTCTGCAAAAACCAGTTTTCCACGCGCAATCTTGGAGCACGATTCTATCTTAGCGACTCTTAGAAGCAGCCTTGAAGGCCACGGCATCGCACAATCTTGGATTCCCGAGCATGAGATTAGACAAAGTGTTGCACGTCGACACGGCCTTCGTGAGACGACTAGAAGAGTGATTCCGGACGGTATCATGAGCGTTGAAATCAACGGCCTAAAGGAGTCAGTGGCTGTTGAATTGGAGCTCTCGCCGAAGAATCAGAAACGCTATCGGGAGATTCTGCAGGACTATTCGCACAAAGAATCACTGTTCGCTGTTTGGTACGTGATCCAATCGATGACGCTGAAGAAACAAATCGAGCAAGCGGAGAAATCCACTTACGCTGGTTCAAGAAGTCCGAAAATTCTTTTTTCACTGATCGACGATGTTCTTCGAGATCCACTGAATGCCAAGGTCATTCAGAAAATTGAATCGCGAAAAATCAGCGATCTATTCACACCAAAACCCGCTCACCCCACTGCTCACGTGGTGAGCGCCAAAATCGAAGAAAAAATCGAATCCGAAATCGATGCAACTGCTTGAAACGAGGATGCTCGCTCGTACCCACATACACCTAAAGGTGATTCCTCTTCCACCGCTGGCCACCCTCCCCCAACGATGTTGTATGGGGATGGTGGCCAGCGCTTACAGAGGAATGACAAAGAATGTAGGTACGAGCGAGCTACTGAATTGAGACTGAGAAACTGAGGGGAACTAGAAGGAAGAAGGAGAACAGAGTATAAAAACGGTTGGTAAAAGTTCGAATAGCCTAGGCAGAACTACTAATCGACTCACTCAATTGAAGAATACGAATCAAAACCGACTTGATGCAAAACGCGGAGGACAGGATTTATTGACGCCTCCTGAAGCATCAAGCGAAAATCCGATCCAGCTCTTTGACAGCAAAATAGGTGGCGAAGACCCTTTGACGGGGCTTGATCCATATCTCTCGCCAGAGAACGTCGCACGTTATCTGGATGTCAGCCGTAAGTTCGTCTACGAACTCATGGCCAGACGAGAGATCGAATCAGTCAGCGTCGGAGGGAGACTTAAAAGAATAAGATTGAGTGCTTTAAAAACATGGCTTGGCCGTCACAACAGACGGAGACAAGCATGATTTCAAAATCGCACAGAGCGTTCATTCGCATGAATGGACGCCTTATTAGCAAAACATTTCGGCGCAAGACCGATGCCGATCGTTGGTACCAAGAAATGAAGCGCGAAAAAGAACTCGTCGAAAGCGGCATGGCCGATGATCTAAAGACTCAGACCGTTGGCGAATTCGTACGAGCCTGGCTTGAAACTCGTCGGGCGAATGGGCAACCCTTAAGTTCCTATGCCCAAGAAGAATCAAGAATGCGGCTTTACGTTCTGCCCAAGTTCGAGAGTCGTGATCTTGATTCGGTCGCGACGACCGAATGGGAGAGGTTTCTTGATGAACTAGTGCTGGTTCACGAAGCAAGCCCGGCAACACGCAACCGAGTTCGCGCAATGCTGAGTAAACTCTATAGCGATGCAATGAGGATGCGAGTCGTAAGAGGAAACCCTATTGGTTTGATTCCAAAGCTTAAGGAAAAGGCTATCAAGTGGGACTACTTCAAGACCACAGACGATTGCGCGAAGTACTTGAGCGAAGCAAAGCGAACAGGTTCAGGCTTCTACGCATTTGCGTGCTTGGCGTTGAATACGGGAATGCGGCTGGGTGAAATTCTGGCTCTTCATTTCGAAGACATTGATCTTGCCCGAAGACGAATCCGCATTTGGCGGATTGTCGAAGCAGCAAGCGACGATGTTTGCGAACGGACCAAGGGATTTACCGAACGCGGGCCTCACACTGATC
>DATLHP010000338.1:0-6225 GCA_035539835.1 Bdellovibrionales bacterium | reverse complement strand
GATCGGTGTTGAATCAAAAACGATCAAGCAAGGCGAGCGAATCACGATTGCTTATGGCGATTTCGCCGGCCGACCGGTCAAGGGACAGCCGGGGTTTTTCCATGCTGTCATTGATCGCGAATCAAAAAGGGTGGTGATTGATCTCTCTCAAGTGAGCAAGACTCGCATCGATGCAGCTGCATTGAGGAAAGTCTTCGCGCGATCGAAATTCGTTTCCTCGACAGATATGACGATGGACCCACACGATGGTTCGACCAATATCACTTTAGAGCTGAAGTCCCCGGTCGTCCTTTTGGCGACGACGGATCCGCGAAAAAATGGGCAGGTCGTTCTTGAGCTACGACCGGTGGCTGGAGTTCGCCGGTGAAGTGTGCTGCCGCACTCTGCACAGTTTCGTTCGCTCTTCTGAGTTCGATTGCTCAAGCGCGGACTTTTGATTTCAAGAAAGAGAGTTTCGCATCCTATTTTCGCGGAACTTACGGAACTTCGAATGCAAAGGATTCGACCTTTGGTGGTGCTGTCGCCGAAAATGTAACGGCCGACAAGAGCGTAACAGGTGCTGCAAGCGGCGAGTTCGGATTTTTGTTTTCTGGAGAGAAAGTCGGTTTTCGTGTCGGGCTTGAGTATCTTGTTCCGCGATCGATGACAGAAGTGAAGTTCGCTGATCGAAACGAAAATGTTTTGGCTACGGCGAATACGAAAATCACAGCGCTGATTCCACTCGGGGGTCTCGAATTTCCGGCATATCGATCGGGAACTGCGCGAATGATTATCGGTGTCGGTGGCGGACTTGCGATGGTGAACGTCGAAAACCAATACGTCTTGACGACGGCAGGTCGCACGCGTTTCGGACTCGATGACTTTACTGAAAGCGCAAGCGGTCAAGGGCTTCTGGCACAGACTTATGTCGGCTACGAATTTCTTTTAACAGACACGGTCACTATGATGGGTGATCTCGGTTATCGCTATTGTAAAGTGAGCAGCCTTAAGAGCTCTCGCTCGCAAGAATCATTTTCGAACGATCAGACCGAGGGTGGCGATCTCCTCAATGCCGATGGCAGTGTTCGAAGCGTTGATCTGAGCGGACTCTTCGTCGGTCTTGGATTTCGATTCTACTTCTGATTATCAAGACTGATTTGACGGCTCGTTGCCATAGAGTGCGTCGATCATTGATCGATAGTTCTGATCGACGACCTTACGCTTCACCTTCAGAGATGGTGTCAGCTCTCCGGATTCAATCGAAAACTCTCGAGGCAAGACCGCGAAATTTTTTATGGATTCCCAGCTTGCGAGCTGAGAGTTGCAGTCGGCCACGGCCATTCGCACGAGTTCTTTGATCTTCGGGTTCTCAACGAGACTTGATGCATCCTTGTAAGAGATGTCGTGCTCTGACGCATACTTTTCTACAGCGTCCATATTCAAAGTCAGAATTGCTACTACGTATTTCTTCTGATCACCGTGAATATGAACTTGTGAGATGAAGCGGTTGGCCTTCAGAAGACCTTCGAGTTTTTGAGGAGCGACGTATTTTCCACCCGCCGTTTTGATCAGGTCTTTTTTTCGATCAGTGATGCGTAGATATCCTTCCGGAGAAATTTCACCGATGTCACCGGTGTGAAGCCAGCCATCCGTGAAGACTCGAGCGGTGCCTTCGGGGTCCTTATAGTATTCCTTCATCACCTTCTTTGAGTGAATGAGGATTTCTCCGTCTTCGGCGATTTTGATTCGCACTTCGCCCACAGGTTTTCCCACAGTGCCGAAGCGATAGTCGAATGGAGTGTTCACGCAAATCGCGGCTGTCGTCTCGGTAAGGCCGTAACCTTCTAAGATCAAAACACCAGCGGCATGAAAGAACTCTGCAATCGCGCGAGAGAGCGGCGCTCCGCCGCACACTGCAAAACGTAAGTGGCCGCCAAGTCGATTGTTGATCGAATCAAAGACGAGTTTTTTGGCAACCTGATAGCGGACGGCAAGATCGACTGGAACTGGTTGTTTATTGATCTTGTATTGACTGATTTCTCGACCTGTCGAGAGTGCCCATTTGAACGCCTTGCTGCGAATTGGACTGATTTCAGCTTGCGCGAGAATTCCATTGTAGATTTTCTCGAAGACGCGGGGGACAGCGACGATCAATGTTGGCTGCACATCCATCAAATCATTTTTCAGGCGATCGATACTGTCTGAGAATGCCATCGTGTATCCAATGTATGCATGCCCCCAGATTTCGATACGACCCAAGACGTGCGCATACGGAAGAAAGCTCAGACTACGATCTCGCGAAGTGACGCCAAGAAGAGGAAATGCATCAGAAACTTCACTCATCGCTTGGGTATGCGTGAGCAGAACTCCTTTTGGAAGCCCGGTCGTTCCAGAAGTATAAATGATCGAAGCCGAATCATCAGCAGAGACCTCGCGAACGGCGAGCTCATAGAGTGTCGGCGATTTTTTGAGTGCCGCTTCACCAAGTTTCTGGAGTTCCGTAAAACTCATCAATCCTGATTCAGTGGGGTTCTTGCCTTCGTCGAACACGATGATTTTTTCGACGGATTGTGGATGTTTGAGAGTCGACTGAGCCTTTTTTGCGTACGAAAAAGATTCGCAGATAATGAAGCGGCATTCTGAATCAGAGAGGATATGCGAAATGTCATCAATGGTACTGCTCTGATAAATCGGAACGACGATGGCACCGAGACCGAGAGCAGCTAAATCTGAGACGGCCCATTCTAAGCGCGAATTTGAATAGATCGCTATGCGATCGCCTTTGCGAACGCCGAGTGTTTGAAGACCGGCCGCTGTCGCTTCAACCATCGCGCGATAGCCTGTCCAATCAAGTTCAGCCCAGCGATCGGCGCGTTTGAACATCACTGCCGTGCGATTGGCGTGCTTCTTCGAGGTTTCAAGAAATTTTACGCAAACTGTTTCTGGCATTGTTCGACTCGCCAACAATCACAGAGATTGTGGCGCTCGTGGTGTGAGGGTGATCGTTCTAGTTGCGCCTTCGTTCACAGTTGTCACGGCCTGGTCGGTAGCCTTCGTTTTTGGATCGTAAGCTGTCACAGTTATGTTTTCATCAGCAGGAACGGCAATCATTCTTGCGGGGCTGGTACTCGCAACGACTTTGTTATTGATGTAGATGATGCCTTCGCCGCGAACGATGACGTTCAAGAAACCTTTTTTATCGCTCTTAAATTTTGCGTCAACAGTTTTTGGTCCCTCGACTTGGAACCTCTCTTCAAATGGTGATGGCAAGTAGCTCGCAAGGCGCATGGAAATGCGAACCTTGCGGCCTTTTTCGAGAGAGAGAGTTGCCGGAGTGACTTCGCCAGTCGGTGCGCCGTCGAGTTCGATCGGTGCTCCGCTCGGCGTGCTCGTGATAAAGACGTCGACCATTTTCACGGCCGGTAGTTCGGATGCTTGATCGCGACGTTCTTCTGGTTGCTTGAATAAGCCAATATTCGAGATCGTTCGTTGGATTTCGGCGGTTACTTTCTTTGGATTTGTGTACATGTAAGCGCCGCCGCCCAATAAGCAGCCGATCAAAATTAATGTCGTAACGAATGACGTCGCCGATCGGCTTTCCTGAATTGGTCGAGCTGACGTTCGGGTTCCAGCGTAGGTGTGCTCGCGTGGGCCGTAGCTTCCGATCGATGTACCGCGTTCGAAGGTCAGAGTTTCTTTTGACGCCTTCGTCGATGTCCTTGGCCGGAGAGTGCCGGCTTGTGCCGCACTTTGCGATGGCGGGGCGATCGTCGACGGTGGCGGCGTGACCTTCGCGCGGGGAGCATTCGGATTCAAGAACGAAGGTTTGGCGCGATGATCAGAATTTCCAAAGTTGATTGATGGATCAGAGGCTTCCATCTCAGTTTTCGTATTTTGCGTCTCAGTATCCGTCACTTCGACACGTTCTGGTGTTCGAGTTGGAGCCGGAGCGACCACTTGTGCTTTCGGAGCCTCAAGCTTCGAGAATTCAACCATTTTGCGACGACTATCGAGAATTTCTCCAGCAAAGAGCGTCTTGATGAAGACGCTGAAATCTTGCGGAGAAAAATCAGGGTATTGGCGGTTTAAGAAACGGCTGAGATCGCGGTGGAGTGCCGCCGAAGTCTGATAGCGCATGTTGCGGTCTTTCGCGAGTGCCTTACTGACAATGCGCTCGAGTTCCGCAGGGATATTTGGATTGATTTTCCGCAACGACGGAATCTGACAATCACGAATCTTACGAAGCGTGTTCATCTCGTTATTGGCAACGAAAAGACGATCGTTAGCGAGAAGCTCCCAAAGAACGATTCCGAGAGCGAAGACGTCGGTACGAAGATCGACTGGAAGCCCTTCGGCTTGCTCCGGACTCATGTAACCGAATTTTCCTTTGAGAGTTCCGGCACGAGTCGTTTCCAGCTGTGTCTCTGCTTTTGCGATACCGAAGTCGACGATTTTCACTTCGCCTTCGAAGCTGATCATTACGTTCTGCGGACTCATGTCGCGATGGATGATGTTCAGGGGTTTGCCTGTTTGAGCATCGATGCAACGGTGAGCGTGGTCGAGACCGGCGGCGACTTCTTTGATGATGTAGAGAACTTGCTCGATCGAAAGCGCGAGATCTGCTTTCTTCATCTTGTTCAGGATCTGACGAAGGTTTCGTCCTTCGATGTAGTCCATAGCAAGATAGAAAGCGCTTTTCTCGATTCCGAATTCGTGGATTGAAACGATGTTCGCGTGTGAAAGATTGACCGCGATTTTCGCTTCGTCTTTGAACATATCGATGAACTCGGTTTGTTCAGTAAACTGCGGCAGAATTCGCTTGATGGCGATGAACTTGGAAACGCCTGAAGCCCCAGAGTTTTTGGCCAGATAAATCTCGGCCATTCCACCCATGGCGAGCTTCTCTAGGAGAATGTATTTGCCAAAACTTTCCAAACTTTGCGACACTCGTTTTGCCTCGCCTTTTTCACTACTTAGATTTCGGCGCATTAGTGATCTTCCTTGAGTCTTTGAGGCCGTTAGCTCGACCGAAGTCGCGCTGTTTAAACAGAGTTTTAAGCGGAGTTGGACCATGATCTGGATCGGCTTGACGGGTGGAATCGCGACGGGAAAATCAACCGTCAGTCGAGTTCTCATCGAACGCGGATACGCGGTCGTTGATGCCGATCTTTTGGCTCGCGAAGCGGTCCAGGTAGGATCTGATGCTCAGCTTGAAGTTGCCCGGGTCTTTGGTCCAGATGCAGTTCTTGCCAATGGAGAACTCAATCGTAAAAAAATCGGCGAGATTGTATTCAGCGATCAAACCAAGTTGAAAATTCTAGAGAACATCATCCATCCGAAAGTGCGCGCCCTCGCCCTTGCTCGAAAACAGGAGCTCCAGGACAAGGGCTTTAAGCTGGCGTTCTATGACGTGCCACTTTTATTCGAAAAGGGCATGAAGGATTTTTTCGATCGAGTGCTCGTCGTCGCTTGCGATCCAAAGATTCAGCGAGAACGTTTAATCAATCGAGATGGAATGACCGGTGACGAAGCGGACCGGCGTATTGCTAGCCAAATTCCGATCGACGAAAAAGTGAAACTGGCTGATGACGTCATCTTGAACAACGGGACACGCGATGAGCTTGTTCGCGCGGTTGATACTTACTTGTCGCGTTTCTGAGCTACCAAGCCCAATTCATACCCAAGAGAACCTGTGCTTGAAATGATTTGAGTGTCGCAATGGCGCCGAATTCAACACGAGTGCTAATGGGATCCAAGCTTAGATACTCAAAGCCTGCGCCTCCACGAAGTTGTACGTGTTCTTTGCGAAGTACGGTCGCGACTTGATCTTTTGGAACGATACGCATGCCGAGTCCTGCCGTCGTATAGGGACGAAAACGAGAACGTGAAGAGTCCCAACGCTTTCCGGCGTGGACGGTGCCTGATCCGTTTGAAAGTAGCTCTGCCCCGAGCTCGTACGCGGAGAGCGTTTCCGACGCGAAAAGATATCGAATTCCAAGAATAGTGACGGTACCGCTGCCGTCATCATTTGCTTTCGTATCGAAAGCAAATCCAAGGAGTGGACTGATGCCATTTCTATAGCGATAGAAAAAATCTGGTTTGCTCTGATTCGGCTTCGCTTTCGGAGCCGGGGCGATGTCAACGGCCTCTTGTTTGGCTGGATCGACCGCGACCTTAGGTTCTGCCGAATTGCTGTCGTCAAAATTCGGAGTCGGCGTGTCCTTCGCGGCAGATGCGTATTGAGAG
>DATLHP010000337.1:0-8450 GCA_035539835.1 Bdellovibrionales bacterium | reverse complement strand
AGAGGCGAACGAGGTTTATGCTTGGCCGGAGAGCAAAAAGGTTTTCGAGGCTTGGATTGCTGAGCTCGAAAAATTCTCTGGTGATCGTTTGAGTGAAGCGGATTTCAATGCTGCACAAGACGCGGTGAAAAACGTCGCTGGTGTAAAAGGCAAAAACCTCTTCATGCCGATCCGAGTGGCGGTCATTGGCCAACCGCATGGGGCGGAGTTGAAGATTCTTGTGCCTCTTCTCCCGAAGATGTCGTTGCTTCAGCGGGCGAAGCAAGCTCTCGCTAAAGTGTGAGCGAAAGCTGTTTGCCATCGTTACTAGATGTTGGGCCAGTCATGCTGGCCAACAGGTCCTGAAAAATAAACTGAATTCATCGAACTTCCGATAAAGACGCATGGAAAACAACACTGCGTTTCAGCCGCCAAAGTCACGGGTCAGCCTCGAGAGATCGTTGCGAATTCTTCCGCAGCCATTTCGGCAGATGTTGATGAAGTTCTATCGCACCTCGTTTCTGATTTGGGTGCTGACGTGTTTGGTACTCGCCGTGAAGTGGCTTTCTGCAGCCTCTGAAGCGCTCGAATTTTGGACGATTGTTCTCCTTGCGTCAGCATCACTCACTATTTTCTTGCGAGCATTGGTGCAGTGGTCATCGCTTCGTTTTGATGTTTGTCGCGACGGGATCTCGGTCGAATTTGGCGATGATCGAGAGATGCTCTGGCTTGCTTATGCGAATGTTTCTGAAATTCGCTTCATTCATTTTAGCGGTTGGCTTGCGATCTGCGTTTTGAAGTCGAAAGATGGTCGTACTTTGCGAGTTCCCGCATTCCTTCAACGCTCGGACTATGTACTCGATCTGTTGGCACATGCGCGTCCTGATCTAGCATCACACCCGGGATTCGAGGCTTATCGCCAAACGGCGATTTCGATTGATCATGGGTGGGCGCGACAGGCTCAGCGTATCGAGCACTGGCCGCAATGGCTCTGGTTCGTTGGTATGCGCGTTCTCGCAGCACTGGCTTTGACTTGGGTGGTTGTTTGGTTCCGTGGCTTTTCGTTCGACTGGGAGACAGCGAGCTTTGTTGCCGTGTATTCGCTTGCCACATTGATCTTCTGGGAAGGCGTGAGCGAGCTGTGGCAGACGCGAGCGACGATTCGTCGTTTGAGAAATGACGCCGCTGCTGTTCGTCGTAAGGCGGACGAGGAGCGGGGTATTCAAAAGGCTTTTGGATCAGCGTCTTGGGTGATCGTTCTGCTCGTTGCATTGGCGTTTGCCCTAGTCACACGTCCTAGTCACGAATTGCGATCGGTTGCGTCTGAAAAAACCGATTCCAGCCAAGCTGAGAAGTAAGTTATTCTGGCTTCGTGGCATTAAGAATTTTCGATACATTCAGTCAAAAGAAGGAAGATTTCGTCCCACTCAAACCCGGAGTGGCGACGATGTACGTCTGCGGACCGACCGTTTACGGTCTCTTGCATGTCGGTAACTTCCGCGGCCCAATCTTCTTCAATTTCGTGCGTAACTGGCTCGAGAAGAGCGGTTACAAAGTAGAGTTTGCGTACAACTATACGGATGTCGATGACAAGATCATTGATCGCGCGAACAAAGAAGGCGTTACCGCTGAAGAGATCTCTGAAAAGTACATTGGCGAGTTTCAAAAAGATTTTCAGGCTCTTCGTCTTCGACCGCACACCTACAATCCTAAGGTGACGGAGACAATGGGTCCTATCGTAGAAATCGTTGGCCGCCTGATCGAAAAGAAAAAAGCATACGTCGCCAATGACGGTGAAGTTCTGTATTCCGTTCGCAGTTTCGATGACTACGGAAAGCTCAGTAAAAAGAATCTCGATGATCTTCAGTCGGGCGCACGAGTCGATATTGATCCAAAGAAAAGAGATCCTCTGGACTTCGCGCTTTGGAAGCCAGCGAAACCGGGTGAGCCGAAATGGTCATCCCCATGGTGTGATGGGCGCCCTGGTTGGCACATCGAGTGCTCGGCGATGGTTGAATCGATCTTCGGCGACAGCGTCGACATTCACGGTGGTGGAAGTGATCTGATCTTCCCGCACCATGAAAACGAAATCGCACAGAGCGAAGGAGCGAGCGGCAAGAAGTTCGCCCGTTACTGGATGCACAATAATATGCTGACCTTCGGCGATAAAAAAATGTCGAAGTCACTCGGCAATATTATGACTGCGCGAGAGTTCTTGGCGAAGTACGATGCTGAAATTCTGAAATACATGATGCTCTCTGTGCATTACCGCTCATTGAGTGATTTTTCTGAAGACGCAATCGGCGCTGCGATTCATGGGCTTGCGAAGTTCTATTCTGCTCTCGCGATGGCCGATCGAGTGATTGTTTCTGGCAACGGCGTCGCAGCAGGATCGCCACCAAAAGCATTTGCAGACCTTTTGGCATCATCGACAAAAGCGATTACGGAAGGCTTGAACGACGACTTCAATACTCCCGAGATGTTCGCTGCGATTCATGGTGTGATCAAAGCGTTCAATGCTGGTTATCGTCCGGGCCAAAAGGTGACGCCAGAGATTCTGGCGATGGCAAAAGGCTTCAGAGAGTGGATGGCCGAGCAGGGCAAAGTGCTTTCGCTTCTTGAGGAAGATCCAGCATCGTACTTGCGATCGCTCGATGATCGTCTTTTGACAGAAAAAGGTCTAAGTCGCTCCGAGATCGATGGTGTCATTGCCGAGCGAACTCAGGCTCGTGCAACGAAGGATTTCAAGAAGTCCGATGAGCTTCGCGATCTTCTCGCCAGCAAAGGGATTGCGGTTCAAGACACTCCTCAGGGAACGCTCTGGGAAGTTGCTAAATAAATCCACGATCGCTCAACCGCGACAACTTTCGTTGTAGATTCAATTCGATTCTTCCGCGCTGGTTGATTGAACTGATCTCAGACTCACGCAAGCTAACCACCTTTTCTGGAAAAGGTGGTTAGACGCCTATCATCGTTCTTCTCAGATCCAATAGATTGCTCCTAATCGGAAATTCTGGCCGAGATTTCGGCCGGGATTTTTGATATTCTGTTCGATAGCTTTCTTCCTTCTTTTTGAGCGCTCTATGCAAAAGCCAGAAAGAGTGGAGTGGATAGAGAGGTATCGAGTGGCTGTTATTCCAATTCGAAAATCAAAATCGCCCGTCGGAAAATTTAAACTGAAGTCAGAGTATAAACCTGCTGGTGATCAACCGCGGGCGATCGAGCAATTGAATCGTCACGTCAAAGACGGCGTTCATCATCAGGTTCTTCTCGGTGCGACAGGTACAGGGAAGACCTTTACGATGGCGCATATGATTCAAGAACAGAACTTGCCGACATTGATCCTGGCGCCAAACAAAACGCTGGCGGCACAGCTTTATGGTGAGTTCAAAGAACTGTTTCCTGAAAATGCCGTCGAATATTTCGTAAGCTACTACGACTACTACCAGCCGGAGGCTTACGTTCCCACGACGGATACGTTCATCGAGAAGGACTCGGCGATCAACGAACAGATCGATCGCATGCGCCACTCGGCGACGCGGTCTTTGTTCGATCGCCGCGACGTCATCATCGTTAGTTCCGTTTCATGCATTTATGGTCTTGGTTCGCCTGAGGCGTACGAAGGCATGATGCTCCAAGTTTTTGCGAATAAGGACTTGAAACGAGATAATTTCCTGCGTGAACTCGTTCGTATTCAGTACACGCGAAATGACGTCGACTTTCACCGCGGCACATTCCGTGTTCGCGGTGACATCGTCGATATCTTTCCATCGTATGAAGAAGCGCGCGTGATCCGTGTCGAGTTCTTCGGAGACTTCGTCGACAAGCTTTCGTGGGTCGATCCGCTGCGTGGAGAGATGTTGCTTGAGCTCGACCAAGTCGCAATTTATCCGGGGAGTCACTACGTGACGACGGATGATAAAAAGAAAACGGCGATCAAGGCGATTCAAGAAGAGTTGCGTGAGCGACTTGTTGAACTGCAGGGACAGATGAAGGCTCTCGAGGCTCAGCGTCTCGAGCAACGGACGTATTACGATATTGAGATGATCGAAGAACTCGGTTTCTGCTCAGGTATCGAGAACTATTCGCGCCACATGACCGGACGTGGGCCAGGAGAGCCGCCGCCGACGTTGATCGAATACTTCCCGTCAGAGTTCTTGTGCATCATCGACGAGAGTCACGTCACCGTCCCGCAGATCGGCGGGATGTATCGTGGTGACCGTGCCCGCAAGATGACTTTAGTGGATCATGGCTTTCGACTTCCATCGGCACTCGACAACCGACCGCTCAATTTCCAAGAATTCGAAAAGCTCATGCATGACGTCGTCTATGTTTCGGCGACACCAGGTCCGTATGAATTGCAAAAGTCCGAGGGCCTTATCGTCGAGCAGATCATTCGGCCGACGGGTCTTGTCGACCCTAAGATCGAAGTGCGACCGGCCCGTCATCAGGTCGATGATCTTTTGAAGGAAGTGCGAATTCGCATCGCTAAGAAAGAACGCGTGTTGGTGACAACGCTCACGAAGCGCAGCGCCGAAGATTTGACCGAGTACTATGAATCACTCGGACTCAAGGTCAAGTACCTGCACAGCGATATTAAGACGATCGAGCGAACCGAGATCATTCGTGATCTTCGCCTCGGCGTTTTCGACATTCTGGTCGGCATCAACCTTCTTCGAGAGGGGCTCGATATTCCAGAGGTGAGTCTCGTGGCCATCACCGATGCAGACAAAGAAGGGTTTTTGCGTTCGGAGCGCTCGTTGATTCAGACGATCGGTCGCGCCGCGCGAAACGCCGAAGGTCAGGTTATTCTTTATGCCGACAATATGACCGAGTCGATGCAGAAAGCGATCAACGAGACGAATCGGCGTCGTGGAATCCAAGAGGCCTATAACAAAGAGCACGGTATTACTCCGGCGACGATCAAAAAACGGATTCGAGACAGCGTCTATGACATCTACGATTCCGCAACGTTGTCTGCGCCGCTCCCGGGTATCAGCAAAGCCGATCTGAAGCTGATCGCTGCACCAAAGGCCGAATATCTGAAAGATCCGAAGCTGATCGACAAAGAGATCTTGAAACTTCGCAAACAGATGAAAAAATCATCGGATTCGCTCGAGTTCGAAGAGGCAGCTCGTCTGAGAGACGATATCAAGCGTTTGGAACTCGTTCAGCTCAGTCTCTTCGACGGCGTCGTCGACAAAGAGATGAACGATGTAGTGCAAGAGGGCAGTTAATTGGCTAACGACGAAGATGATGATCTGAGTGGGTCGAGTGGCGATGAAAAGCCGCTCGGTCAACTGAGCCAACTCGAAATCGTGCGCGAGAAGATCAAAATCTTCCCGCAGACACCGGGCGTTTATCTAATGAAGAACGCTGCCGAGAAAATCATTTACGTCGGCAAGGCAAAGAATCTTCGCGCTCGTGTGCGCAGCTATTTCACGGATTCTAAAGACCATAGTACTAAGACGCGGCTTCTCGTTCGGCAGATCGTTAAAGTTGACTACATCTTAACGGGTACTGAGGTCGAAGCGTTCTTGGTCGAAGCTTCGCTCATCAAGAAACATCGACCTCGCTACAATATCCGCCTCAAAGACGATAAGTCGTATCCGTACATCCGAGTCAGTGTAACGGATGCGTTTCCGCGCTTGTATCTCGCGCGGAAGGTAAAAAAAGATGGCGCGATGTATTTCGGGCCTTACACGAGTGGTGCGGCCGTTTGGGGAACGATTCGTTTTCTGAATCAGACCTTTCAGATTCGTGACTGCAAGGATGCGTTCTTTGCATCTCGTCGTCGGCCCTGTATGACTCACGAAATCGGACGATGTACCGCTCCGTGTGTGAAGCTTGTGACCGAAGAGGACTACAAAGAAGACGTCGGAGCTGCGGTGGCGTTTTTACGAGGAAAAAATAAGACCGTCATCAAAGATCTCACGAAGAAAATGAAGCAGGCCGCGAGTGAAGAACGGTTTGAGAGCGCAGCCAAACACCGAGACGATATCGAATCGATCAAAAAAATTCTCGAGCGACAGGCCGTCGTCAATGACACGAGTGAAATCGATCAAGATGTCATTGGCTATTTCGGTGGAGAAGAGGGCACGCTCGTCGAGACCGTTCACATTCGTTCAGGTCGAGTCATCGGAACCCGATCACATTTTCTTCCGCTTCTCGATCCATCGGCGCCAGAAGAAGATGTTCGCGAATGGCTGACTTCGTTCATCAACCAATATTATGAAGAGGAATTCATTCCTGATGAGCTCTTGCTGCCAATCGATCTTGGCCAAGATCTCATGAAACTTCTCGAAGCTGTTTTGCAGGAACGCGGCGGACATAAAGTTCATGTTCGATTCCCGACGGATCAAAACGGACATCGCCTTTTGATGATGGCGAACGAAAATGCGACCAGCCACTTTGCTGATTACGTCAACAAAACCGAGGCCAAAAAGAAAGGCCTTGATGAGATCCAAACGCGTCTTGATCTTCCAACACCACCGATACGCATTGAGTGCTTCGATATTTCGAACTTTCAGGGTGCCGAGACGGTGGCGAGCCAAGTCGTCTTTGAAGACGGCGCTCCCAACAAAGATCAATACCGTCGTTACAAGATTCGCACCGTGCAAGGAAACAACGACTTCGAATCGATGCGCGAAGTTCTCTCGCGTCGTTTTGCGCATACCGAATACGATGATCCGCAACTCGTCGTGATCGACGGCGGAAAAGGTCAGCTCGGGATCGCGGTCGAAGTGTTAAGGGAGATCGGCCGCTCAGATATTCCTGTGGTTGGTTTGGCGAAGTCTCGAGCGCAAGGAAAGTTCTCTGATCAAGAGGTGAGTGCGACAGAAGAAAGATTCTTCTTACCGGGGCGCCAGAATCCAGTGACGTTCAAGCCCGGCTCAGAGGCGTTTCAAATTCTCGTCGGAATTCGCGACGAGGCTCATCGTTTTGCGATCACATATCACCGTAAACTTCGTGAGGCGACGTCACTCGAAAGTGAACTCGACTTCGTCGTTGGCCTTGGCGAAAAGCGTAAGCGTGCACTTTTGAGTAAGTTCTCGAACCTCGATGAGATCAAAGCTGCGAGCGTCGAACAGATTTCTTCGATTCCGAGCTTCAATCGCGTTCTTGCCGAGCGAATTCTTCTTCAGCTGAACGAAGAATCTCAGCTTTCGGGTGAAGAAGGTCGCCAGCCCGAAGACGAAGTCCAAGTCGCGCCGGAAGAGTAATTTAGGCGCCAGCGTTCATTCGTTTCCAAAGCGGGACTCTGGCGTCGAACTCGTCCGCTAAAAACTCGGTTACTTTCTTTAGATTTCCACCAACCATGAATCCAACTGCACGTTGACGAATGTAACTGGGGCCTTCGCGTAAGACGGTTTTTAACGCCTCAAATTCTTTTTGGTAGCCGTAGGATTCGATGATGGGCGTAAGATCTGTGACGAGATTTTGTAAGAGAGCAGAAACGTCTTGGCATTCTCCGTCTTCTTTAACAATGAGACTTGCGTCGACACCGTGTCGTGACGCTCGCCATTTGTTCTCTCGCATGATCCAGTCTGGCGGCGGTGCGAATCTTCGACCTTTCACGATTTGCTGATCGATGAATTTCGAAAGTGAATGCACAAGAGCCGTCACCATTACGGTTTCTTCGAGAGTCGGAAGCCCATCGCAGACGCGAATCTCCAGCGTCCCATAGCCTGGACTCGGGCGAATATCCCACCAAATGTCTTTCGGTGACGTGATGGCGTTGGCCTTAATCATCTTCATGTATAGCGTTTCGAACTCATCCCAACTATCGACTCGACATGGATGGCCGCCAGTTGGCAAAGCTTCAAAGAATGTGATGCGGGAAGAGGCGAGTTCGGTGTCTTCTGCGTGCCAGTAGGGCGAGCTCGCCGTAATGGCCAAAAGCATCGGCAGATAGTGCAGAAGTGCGTTATTCATTTGAATGGCGTGATCACCACTTCTCATTCCGATGTGAATGTGAAGGCCGAAAATCATCAAGCGTCGTGCGATCCACTTGTTGCGATCGATGAGATTTTGATATCGAGTCGCTGGATAGAGAAGTCTTCCGTTGTAGTTCGCGAAAGGATGCGTGCCAGAAGACGCCAGCCTTAAGCCGAGATTTTTTGCGATGGGTCCAAGAATTTCGAGACTCGCAGTGAGATCTTTTCGAATTTCGTGAGCGTCATTGCACACACCTGTGTTGATCTCAATCATGCTCTGGAAGAGCTCTGCTTTGATGCGATCAGTGTGTGGTTCGCAGAGTGGCAGCAGAACCGTGCTGGCTGGTTTTAAATCCCAGGTTTCCGGATCAAGCAGCTGTACTTCGATTTCGACCCCGAGGGTCAGCGGCTCAGAAGGTGAGAAGATCAATTCATGCTGAGTCATTTAATCAGGATGACACAGAAAGATGAATTCGTCGACCGCGGCACGACAGAAACGAATCAGCTTTTCTCTAGGAAGATGAAATATTTTTT
>DATLHP010000336.1:0-2820 GCA_035539835.1 Bdellovibrionales bacterium | reverse complement strand
TCTTGAAGAACGCGCAAGAGTTTGACCTGCATATCAGGCTTCAATTCACCAATTTCATCCAAGAAGATCGTGCCGTTGTTCGCGAGTTGGAATTTTCCGATCTTACGCTCATGCGCTCCAGTGAAAGCGCCTTTCTCATGGCCGAAAAGCTCTGACTCCATAAGGCTGTCAGGGATCGCTCCGCAGTTGATGGCGACCATCGTGCCGTGCTTGCGTGGCGAGTTGAAGTGAATCGCACGCGCGACGAGCTCTTTGCCAGTTCCATTTTCACCGCGAACAAGGACGGTCGTATCGACTTTGCAAAGGCGATGGATGAGGTCGAAAACATCACGCATCTTTTTCGATGTTCCGACGAACTCGGACTCGATATCGTCATCGAAAATCGGATTCGAAATCGCTAGGCGCGAAACCATCTCGCTGGCCTCATTGGCGCGGCGAACGATTTCGACGAGTTTTTGCGGCTGCACGGGCTTTTCGAGATAGTCGTAAGCGCCTTCTTTGACGGCGGCGATGGCGTCTTGAACATTCGCGTGCGCGGTCATCAAAACCACGAACGTGCGCGGATCGTGTTCTTTGATTGCGCGTAAAGCTTCGATGCCGTTCATGTTCGGCATGCGAACGTCCATCAAAACGAGATCCCAGTCGCCACGCTTGTACTTTTCAAGCGCCTCTGCTCCGTCCGCGGCTTCAGAGATATCAAAACTGAATCCCGGGATGGAGGTTTCGAGAACCGAGATCACTGATTTTCGAAGCTCCGCTTCGTCATCGACGATCAACGCGCTTAAACGTTGGGTTTGCATTTCACTCATGCGCTACCTTCTTCCGCGATCGGAATAGAGAATCCGATGTTTGTTCCCTGTCCAGCTGCACTCGAGAGAAAAACTCTTCCCCCGTGAAGCTCGACGAAATATTTCACCAAGTAAAGTCCCAAGCCAGAACCTTTTGCGTCTGTCTGCCCGCGTCCACGCGTGAACTTGCCCCAGATCTCTGATTGCTCAGCCGAGGGAATGCCTGGGCCAGTGTCGACGACAGAAACTTCGACGTTTTCATCTTTTTCACTCGAGGAGACGGCGATTTGGCCACCTTCGGGCGTGTACTTGATGGCATTCTCGACGAGATTGTGAATGACTTCTTGAAGCAGAGTGGTGTCGGCCTCGATCGAAAACATTGGCTCGAGTTTCATGTCGATCGAAATTTTCTTTTCCTGCGCAAGAGGCTGAAGACGAGCGATGACTTTTTCAATGTTCTCGTTGATGTCAGTGACTTCTTTGCTGATTTTGAAGTCTTTCGCTTCAACCTTCGTTACTTGTAAAATGCTTTGAATGTAACGATGAAGATCGTCACTCGAACGACGAAGGCTGCGCAGATCGTTGACGATTTCTGAATCAGGCATGGCAGTAACGAGGCGGTCGACGATCGCCTGAATTTTTGCGATCGGCGTCTTGAGATCGTGCGACATCATGCTGACGAAATTCGTTTTCAATTGTTCGATTTCAGAAAGATAGTGCGCTTCTTGTTGCATTCGCCATGTGCGCTGCTCATTCAGAGAAAGGCGATAACTCATGAACACAATGTACGTCACTGTCAGTTGAACCAACGGCGCAAGTACCGGCAGCCAAAGATAAGCGACGTCGAAGGCCCAAACGCTCATTGCAGTGCCGATGATTCCTGCCATCACGAAAAAGACGAGTGCCACTGACTGGGGGTAACTTGCCAATACCCAAAGCGATCCGGCCATCAACAAAGCCAAAAGTGCGAGGTAGAAGAACGACGGCAAAAGGTGAATGCTTTTTTCGAGCATCACATTGTCGACAATATTGGCGACGACTTCGGTGCGACTCATTCGACCGATCGGAGTTTGTAGCTGATCGGTAGAGAGTTGCAGATTGCCGATGAGAACGACTCGATTCGTAAAGATATCTGGCTTTACGTGTCCATCGATGACGTCTTTTACGGAAACAACTTCAAACGCGCCGTTGCCGCCAGCATAGTTGATCAGAGTGGGGCGTTGGAAAATAGCTGGTGGTACTGATTTCGATTTCGGATCTTTTGCGATCTCACTCAGTCGAATGGCGATGTGTGGAACCTGTAGAACTGAACTCGAAAAGCGTCTGACGGTTCCATCATCATCGGCCCAGACCGAGCGAAGTCCGACATTGGATCCATAGTTTGCAGAGAACGCCGGAAATAAAACGCGACCAGCGCTGTCGACGTCGGCTCCCCAGATCACACGGGGATCTTCGAACACTTTGAGTGATGAGTTCGGCAGTGATGAGCGAACGCTCTCGCCGAAGAAAAACATGACGCCCACCGAACTGGGATTCTGCGAGAGAACTGAATGCAGAATTTTTTCCCACGGATCACGGCTCCAAAAGAACGCATCAGAAACGGTGACGACTTCTTTGAGTGGACGAAGCACGTTGCGTGATTCTGGAACGATCGAAGTCCAATCGCGTTCAGAAACATCGATGATGACGACCGGTGCATCGGAGCGGCGAGCACCGCGCATTTGCAATCGAGAGTCGACATCGCCGTGATCGTCGCTAATGAGGATCACAGAGCCGACCGCAAAGCAGAGAAGGGCGCGCATCCAAAACGCCTTCGTACGCCAAATCACGAGCGCGTGATACAGCACGAATTTTCGGGCGTTTTCGATGGCTTCAAACATGTGTCACTCGGCTCCGCCTCGCTTGTCGTCGCGGTTCCGCTCCTCCATTTTTCATGGTGACGCAATGTAGCAACGAGGGCCAAATTTATCAATGTTTCTTGGGGCCTGGAACAAAATAGGGCGGTCCCTAGATCGTAAGAGAAAACCCCATA
>DATLHP010000335.1:0-7520 GCA_035539835.1 Bdellovibrionales bacterium | reverse complement strand
GCGTAAAGCAATACGTTCTGCGCTACTGGGAAACAGAGTTTGATGCGCTTCGCCCGCGCAAATCGAAAAACAATCAACGTGTCTACAGTCGTCGCGATGTCGAAACTGCGATGATGATTAAAAAGCTTCTTTACCAAGATCGTTTCTCAATCGAAGGTGCGCGTACAGCAATGCGCCAACTTCGTGCGAATGTTAAAGAAGAGAAGAGTGTAAAGGCTGTTCAATTGGCCAAAGATGGAGCGGTGACTAAGCTCCGAGGTCTCGTCTCTGAAATCCAACGGGTGCGCGCTCTTTTTGCTTAAGCGCGCACGTTTTTAAAAATCAGCGCCGATATTTACGCCGTACATTGTCGTATTGTTGTCGGGTTCGACGTAGTTCGAAGTCGTTGAGCCACGCTCAGGAGCCGACTTCGCGATCTTCCAATAGTGATAGTACGGTTCCGCCCGAAGTGCCCATGGTCCGAAGTCTTTTCTGACGAGAGTGGATAATCGGTAACCAAATCCTTTTGTTTGCTCAAAGACGACGTCATTGTAGCCGGGCCCGACTTCGCTCAATTTCGTATCGACCCTGCCGCCAAGAAATAAATCATATTCAGCCGAGCCTGTGAGGTGCCATCCGCCCCCGAAATCACCACCGACAATCAATCCAAATGGAGCATAGATGTAACTCGTTATGCGTGTGTACGCGCCCGGCGCATCGGTTCTTTCGTGAAGGTTGCGAAATGCGAGTCCAGCAAGGCCCGATACTGGAGATTCGCCAAACGGATTGATCCACATTGCCCGGAGATTGAAGAGATAGTTTTTGCTGGTTGCGACGAGTTTTGCGCCAGAAGCGTATGCACCGTCATAGGTCAAATTTCCTTGAAGGAAATCGAGTTCGGCGCGTGCGGTACCTTCTCCTGGAAACGTCATTTGGTATCCGACACCAAAGCCATAGAGAGGGCCGGTGTCTTTCATTAGACCGGGCTCTTCGTACTTCATGTACATGTATCGAGCCGTCACATCGACGCCGACCTTGCTCTCGTCAGTCGCTTGTTGCGAATAAGCTGTACTGCTGAGGATGGTGGCGAGAACGAGCCAAAAACCGCGATTCATCGAGACTCCGATATGGCGATCAACAGATGCTTTATCGTTTATATCGAGAACGGCGGTCTCAGGTTAGAGAAATTCAGAATTATTCGCCGCGTGGTACGCGACACCTGACGAGTTTTTTAACGACGGGTTTTTCGATGTTCGCAAACTCTTGAATGAGCTTCTTTTTACCGAGGTCGAGTGTGATTCGACGAACTTCTGATTCGAAAATGAAGACATTCTTTTTGATTTCAGAGACTGGATAGTAATAACGGCCGCCAACGAGAATACCCAAAGGCTGGTTACCCTGAGCATCGCGAACCGGAACGTAAAAGCCGCCATCTCCGCCAAATTTGAAGGTCATTGCAGGTCCGATTCCGGCGGCTTGGCCGTCAGTCGTTCGGCAGCCGAGGCTGGCTTCTGCCATTGAAGATGCTGTCATCGACACAAGAGCGGCTAGGACGAGAAATGGCATTTTCATTGGGGGTTTCTCCTAGACCGATAGACTTTCAACCCATGCGCCACTCTGAGCTCAAACAAAACCGATTTGGCTCCGCCGAACTGTGAATAAACGACAAATTACGACAAATTTCGGCAACTCCATGATCTCTCAACAATTCGGTCTTCATTTCAAATTGGGGTTTACCGATTCTTCAAATTGTCAGAACGAATTCACTCGAAAGGATGCGCCATGTTTTCGACCTGGAGTTTGAAAAAGAAATTACTGTCTTCTTATGCATTAGCCACGTTCTTCATGATGATCGTTGGTGGCCTCTTCTTCTATCAGGTGGGCGAGATTATCGAAGACTTCAGTCACGTGACGGATGTTAATTTCGAAAACTCGGCACATACCTTTGATATTCGCGGAACGAACTACAAAATTTCGACCGCTGTTGCAAAAATCGAAGACCAAGTCGCGGCTGAAGAAGTCGAGAACTACACGAAGCGGATCGAAGACGATATTCAGAAAATCATGGCTGCGAGTGCGGAGTACGAAAAGATTCCGTTCGCTGAAGGCGAAGAGGAAATCTGGAAGAAGTTCGTCACTAATCGCGACTCGATGATTGCGGCTCTGAATGCGTTTGTGAAACTCAAAAGAGCTTCAGCGGATCAGGCAAAGATCGATTTCGTTGTCGGCGAGTACTGGAAGGCTCATGGAGAACTTCGCGAAGATCTCAATGCGATCATCGCATTCCATACGAAAGAATCGAAACATTGGAAAGAGCACGCGAAGGGTGAAGGCGCATTCGGCATCATGCTCGCGATTCTCTGTGTGGCAATCGGATCACTCGCAACAGGTATCCTTGGCTTTAGCATTTCGAGTTCTTTGTCGCGTCTATTGGGTAGTATTGCAGAGAGTTTGACCGGTGGAGCGCAAGAGGTCGCTTCGGCGGCGTCACAAATCTCGGCGACAAGCGAAGAGCTTTCATCTTCGACGACAGAACAGGCGGCAGCTCTTCAAGAGACGGCGGCGTCGGTTGAAGAGATGAGTGCAATGATTAAGAAGAGTTCTGATAACTCAGCTCATTCAAAAAAACTGGCCGACTCAAGTGCGGCGGCCGCTCATCGTGGACAGCAAGTTGTTACTGAGATGATTGAAGCGATCAAGGCGATTGATGAATCCAACCGTGATATCGCTGAAGTCGTCAAAGTAATCGCTGACATCGATCAGAAAACGAAAGTCATCAACGACATCGTATTCAAAACGCAGCTCCTTTCATTCAACGCATCGGTAGAAGCGGCACGAGCCGGCGAGCATGGCAAAGGCTTTGCGGTTGTTGCTGAAGAAGTCGGAAACCTTGCGCAGCTCAGCGGTTCGGCTGCTGGCGAGATTTCGAAGCTTCTGGAAGACAGCGTTGCTAAGGTGCAAAAACTCATCGAAACGAATCAAAGCAAAGTCGAAATCGGTCTTTCTGTCAGCCAACGCTGCGAGAAGGTTCTCGAAGAAATCGTCACTGATATTCAAGGTGTTAATACGATGTCGGGTGAAATCGCTACGGCGACGAACGAGCAGTCGCGTGGCGTCGCTGAGATCACAAAGGCGATGACTCAACTTGATCAAGTTACTCAGCAGAACGCGACGGCTTCGCAGCAGGCGGCGAGTGCGGCCGAGAGTCTTTCGGGGCAAGCTGAGCTCTTGCGCAACTCAGTCGATATTTTGCGACACACGGTGCAAGGCGGAAATATGGCCACTTCTCATGGTGGGAATGCTCCTGCGACGCGATCGACGTCGTCGAAAGCGAAGCTTCAGGCCGTTCCATTGCGCGCAGATCGCTCGTCGGTTCCGTCGGGTGATGCAGCTGGATTTAGTGAATCTGCGTAACTGTTTTTATTGAAGCAAGTATGGTCTAGGAACGCGATTCGGTTCGCGTTCCTGGCTGACAGCCCGCCGATCGTTTTCTACGATCAAAGCATGAATCCGAGTGAAGTTTTAAAGGAATGGAATTCGACTCAGAGCCGAGTCTATCGGCTCAGCGAGGCGGATCTTCGTTGGAATCATGAACAGCAGAACCTCGTCGTCTACCGCGTGGTGAGAATCGGTGGCGTGCCTTGTATCACCTCGATTGCTTCGAAGGACGGAGCGGCGACAGGAATCCCAGCGAAAAATCTATGGCTCAATCTCTGGGGCGATATTGAAGAAGGCAAAGAGGCTGCATTCGTCGCGGCACTCGAAGATCATGTTACTCAGGCCGGTTATAGCAAGCTCGTGATCGGTGGTGATGAGTTTCATTGTGTACCCGGCGTCCCAATGGAATCAAAGCGGGGGCAGGGCTTGAAGGCGGCTCTTGCGCAGGCGTCATTCTCTGGGGCAGAAGCCGCGGATTTCGCTGGCCGATTGGACTCGAATGAAGTCGACACCTATGTCAGTGATGCGCTCATGAAAGCCGAAGAGCGTGGTTTGAGTTTTACAAAAGTGATCTCTGTGGCGACTCAAGATCAACTCGAAATGTTTCTCGACAAAGAGTTCCCGGGCCGTTGGGCAAGAGAGTTTCGTTTTTGGCGTTCGCGTGAAGACACTCGACGAGCGGTATGGATGACGTTGCGAGATCAAACGGATGGTGTGATTGGATTTGCTCGAATCGCAGTCCGTGGGCGCCACCTCCCACTTGATAAGGGCTGGACTCCGGGAGCGCTTCGACTACCACTCGACAGCAAAGATTTACTTATCACAGGTAGTGATTCTTGTTTGGGACCGATTGGTGTCGCTGTTTCAGAGCGAGGAAAGGGAACCGGAAAAGTTCTCTTGGGCCTGGTCTTGGAAACCCTGCGCCATAAAAATGCGGAACGAGTTTGTATCGATTGGACGAACGCGTTTAAATATTATGAGCCACTTGGATTTGAAATTGCGCGTCGCTACTGGACTGCATGGAAAAGCATCCCCAGTAGCTGAGACGTTTATTCAAGTGCGTACAACATAGTTTATTCTCAAGGAGGAGAATGTGACGAAGCGCTCGCTGGCATTCACATTGATCGCGTTCGTAATGCAAGCTTCTGTTGCTTGCGCTGATGCAACAATGTCCGAGGACAAAGTTTCAACTCTCGATACCCAGGACATGGTCAGCCTCGGAACTCTTGGTCCATCATTTTATTGGGTTGCTCTCCAGACTCAAGATGGACAACCGAAAGATCAAAAGCTTCTCGACCGAAACGGTAAAACCCTTGCCAAGGTTTCGACGGCTTTCATGAAGCAGATGAAGCTAGAAGGCACAGGGAAGCTTCTTGATGGACGCATCATCAACTACGACAGGAAGGTCACTCGTCCGGATGGAACTTCTGAAATTCGCTGGCGCCTTTGCGGCCCGGAAGCGCCTTATGGATACGGAATTGAGAATCGTATTTTAAAACCGTTCCGCTCAGTCGCTATCGATCCAACGGTCGTACCAATGGATTCGAAGCTCTTCATTCCTGCGGCAAAAGGAATCAAGCTTCCGGATGGAACGATTCATGACGGCATGTTTGAAGCAGTTGATATCGGTTCGGCGATTATCGATCGTCGTATCGACATCTTTACTTCGTATGGCGATCAAAGTGCCGTGTTTCAACAACATGGGCTGAAACATGGACAGCAGACAGAAGTGTTCCTAGTCAGAAATAGAGCGCGCTGAGTTGTTGACCCCGGCCCTGGTCGGGCTATGCTTTTTCTGGAGTCATCATCTGGAGGGGCATAGTGCAAGTCGTTCATTTATTGAAGAGCGCGGTCGTCGCGAGTCTCGTTTTCAGTGGCGCATTTTCCTATGGGGCTGAAAGTGTTCAGCTCCCCAATCTCGGGCAAATGAATAAATATGCTGCCGATGGTTACTCGAGCTGCTGGGGCTATACGGCCCCGGATGGAACAGAGTACGCCCTCCTCGGTGTGAACAACGGTCTCTCGATCGTCGACATCACGAATGCTCCAGCGTTGAAGGAAGTGGCTTTCATCGGAAACAAAAAATCCGATTGGACAGAGCTGAAGACTTACAAAAACTATGCGTATGTCGTGAAAGACAATTCCCCAGCAGGAATTCAGATCATCGATCTCTCTGGTCTTCCCGAGAAAGCGGTTCTCGTAAATACGGTGATGGACTACCCAAACAACCATACGCTCTGGATTGATGAGCCTCGCGCCTTGTTGTTCACGGTTGGCGGCGACAATATGGGCGTGACGATTTGGAGTCTCGCCAATCCGACGCAGCCTAAACAGATCAGCACGATGAACGGCTCGACGTATGTGCATGATATGTACGTGCACGGCAATCGCGCATATCTTGCTGAGATTTTTTCGAAGAGTTTCTCAAGCTACGACATCACCGATATCGCTCAGCCGAAACTGATCAAGCGTACGCGCGATGCAAATGCTCCGTATGTCTCTTTTCACAATATGGGAACGTCAGAAGATGGTCGTTACCTTGTGACGACGGAAGAATCAAACGGTCGCCATGCGCGGATTTGGGATCTGCAAGATGAAATGAATCCGAAAGAAGTTTCGAAGTGGATTGGCCCAGGCAACATGCCTCACAACGTTCACATCGAAGGTCGTTACGCGCACTTTGCTCACTACGGTGGTGGTTACCGAGTCGTTGACATGCAAGACGTAACAAATCCGGTGGAAGTCGGTCATTTCGACACGAACCCGGATCATCCGAAGGGATTCGTTGGAGTATGGGGAATCTATCCGTACTTCAAATCTGGAAAAGTCATCATGTCGTCAATCGAGGACGGACTCTTTGTCACTCACTTCACTCGCTAAATTAGCCTGCATCGGAGCGCTCTTTTTGGGCGCGCTTTCTGTGCACGCAAAAGTATTGAGCACAGAATTGATTGTCGATGGTCAGGTCGGAGGAGCCATGACGGCGGGGAAACCGTCGAAATGGGAGTTCGGTTTTCGCGACGCCGAGACTGGCGAAATGGCGCATCACTTTCACGTGATGCACGAAAAGCCGATGCATTTGATTGTGGTGAGCCGCGATCTTTCGCATTTTGCACACGTGCATCCAGTGTTGAAAGAGCATTCATTTAAGCCATTTTCGATCGTTGCCAACGGCAAATCGGCCGATCCAGACAACTTTGCTCAGTCGACTTTGATTCCATTCGCCGGACCGTACTACTTGTTTGCTGAGGTGATGCCGATGGACTACGGCATGCTTTTGTTTCCCTATGATCTTCAGGTGAACGGCGAAGCTCGTGTTGATAAGGCTCTGATCCCCGATGGATCTGAAAACGGAACGATCATTAAGTATTTCGATGAAAACGGCGAAGTCGTCGCGAAAGCGGAATCGGCCTTCTACCGAACGAAGTTACAAATTCAGCCGCTCGATCACTGTGAGATCGTTCTTCCGCGTTTTGAGTTGGAGCTCGGAATGACCGATGGATTGGGTGGCTTCGTTCCGGTGATGGACCTTGAGCCATGGCTACAAAGTTACGGCCACGCCTTCGTTATCGGAAAAAATGGCGCATTGGCCGCAGCGAAAATCGTTCAGCACTTGCACGCCGTATGGCCTTTGCCATCAGACGATATCTCACAAGACGAGCGAGGTCCATTCATTGAGCTCGCTGCACACTCGCATGGATTCTCGACTCCAACCGATATCTACCGCACATGGATTCAAATCAAGCGGGGAGGGAAAGTTCTCTCACTCCAATTCACATTCGACTGGAACCTAGAGGAACAAAAAGAGAAGTCCCGCGGCTCGTTCTGCTTCGGCCGTAGTTTCTGAAACTTAACGGGCTGAAGAATGGCTGCGGTTGGGGCCGCTGCCTTTGCTCGGGCCGCCACGACCGCGTCGACGATTGCCGCCGCGTCCGCCACCACCACCGCGTTTTCCTTCAATTGCCGCCTTTGCCTTGCCCTTCGACATTAGCTGCGCGTTGACGACGGCGGTTGAGTGATAGGGTTGATCGGTGATCGGCGTTACCGTTTTTTTGATCAGCTTCTCAATGTCTTTTAAGAAGGCTTTTTCTTCGGCGTCACAG
>DATLHP010000334.1:0-4075 GCA_035539835.1 Bdellovibrionales bacterium | reverse complement strand
GAGACTTAAGAAGTGCAGCGTCATCGTCAGCCGTTTGTTCGAAGCTGACTGGCGCATTGCGATCGCCACTTCGACCATGGGCTTGTTCGTCGACGGCAATCACTTTGCGGTTCGCGCTCAAAAGCGGAAGCATCTTGCTCCAGGTCACATCAATGCTTGAGCCCCCGCCGTGGATCAACACAAGCGGAGTTCCACCAGCGTCTCCATGAATTTCGTAGTACATCTGTATGCCATTGACGTCAGCGTAGCCGCTTTTCATCGAGGGCTGTCGAGGTGCTCGAGCTTCTTTCGGAGACGATGCACAACCGGACAAAACCACGATGATTGAAAGAGCGAGAGCAAAAATAAGCTTCATTCGTTTTTCCTCACTGCCTGTATGAAAACATATTCAATTGTTTCCCGGCAAGAGAGCCTTTGTGATAGAATCAGTTCATGTCTATCGAATCCGAAGCAGATCTTGTCGCACTTAGAAAAATCGGTCGCATCGTTGCGAATTGTCTCCAGGCAATGGGACGGGCTCTTGAGCCTGGGATGACGACCCGCGAGCTAGACGAAATTGGCGGCAAATTTTTAGAGTTTCATGGAGCAAAGTCTGCTCCGAAGCTGACCTATAATTTCCCTGGATACACTTGTATCAGCGTCAATGAAGAAGCGGCGCACGGAATTCCTGGCAACAAGATATTAAATGCATCAGATTTAGTAAATATCGATGTCTCTGCTGAGCTTGACGGATATTTTGCTGACACAGGCGGGTCTTTTATTATTCCACCTGAATCTGATTTGAAAAGAAATCTCTGCCTTGCAACAAAGCGAGCGCTAAAGCTCGCGATGAAGGCAGCTTGCGCGGGAAAACCACTCAATGGGATCGGGCGAGCGATTGAATTGGAAGCACTTCGAAACGGTTTAACCGTGATTGAAAATCTAGGTAGCCATGGTGTGGGTAGAGCGCTTCATGAAGAGCCCGGTTTTATTCCTGGCTATTACGATCCTAAAGACAAACGAGTTCTAAAAAAGAACCAGGTTATTACGATCGAACCGTTTCTCTCCACTGGTGCCCGAGAAGTTTTTGATGCGGGCGATGGGTGGACGCTTGCAACGAACAAAAGACATTTAACCGCACAGTATGAGCACACGATGGTCATTACAAATGGCCAGCCGTTGATCATGACCCTGCCTGCCTGACCCCAGCCGAGATTTGAATGTTGGATATCTATATTGATGGCGATGGATGCGCGGTGAAGGACGAAACGTATCGTGTTGCCGAGCGCTTTCAACTCAAAGTTTTCGTCGTTGCGAACAAATGGATGAGTGTTCCTTCGGACTCGCGAGTCGAGATGGTTGTGGTATCAGGTGGCTTCGATGCTGCTGACGACTGGATTGTCGAGCACGGTTCGAAGGGCGACATTGTGGTGACCTCAGACATCCTTCTTGCGGATCGCTGTGTGAAAAAGCAGATGGCAGTGCTCGGCCCAAAAGGGGTTGAGTTCACCGAGGACAGCATTGGTGGTGCTGTTGCCAATCGCGAGTTGATGCAGAATCTTCGGCATATGGGTGAGATGCGAGGAGGGCCTGCGCCAATGGAAAAGAAAGATCGCTCGCAGTTTTTAGGAAAGCTCGATCAAATCATCCAACGACTTCGACGCGAGAATGGATAGGGTGGAATGATGAATATCTTTTTGTGGGTTCTTCAAGGGTTTCTGGCTCTTCATACGGTCATCGGTGCTGCGTGGAAATTTTCGAATACCGTTCCGTCGTTGAGTGCGATTCCTCAAGGCGCTTGGCAGTCACTGAGTGTTTTTGAAATCATTTGCGCACTTTTTTTGATTATTCCGGCTTTCAAAAAACGCCTCGGTTTTTTGGCGCCCATCGGGGCGCTGGGTATTGCAGCCGAGATGTTGCTCTTTACGGGATTGAATCTTGCTTCTGGTGATCAGAATCGCGGCGAGATAGTCTATTGGCTCGTCGTTGCTGCGATCTGCGCGTTCATTGCGTACGGCAGATTTCGACTCAGGCCGCATTGACCGGACGAAGCGTCGCTCAGTTTACGTGGCTGCGAATAGAGTAGAGCCTAGTAAACAAAAATGATTGTTTCGTTGCGACTCGTCGAGCCTTTGGGCCTGAGTTGCAACTCCTTCGGCAGACAGCGCGATTTTTCGTATAGACTTTTGTTCATGTCAGCAGGCGATGACGACGAGCAGTTTGAAAAGACGAACATCTTTAGTTCGAACACTAAAGAAATCGACGTTTCGTCGGGCCTACAAATTCCTCCATGTTTGGTTTTACTGGTCGGTCCAGCGGATTTGATGGGACGTCAGTGGATACTGAATAAGACCGAGCTCTTGCTCGGAAGAAATCCGACAGCGGATATTCATCTGGCTGAAGCGAGTCTCAGTAAGATGCATGCTCGCATTCATTTCTCGAACAACAAAGCGACGATCACTGATTTGGGCTCAACCAATAAGACACTTGTTGAAAATCAGGCGCTCACGCCGAACGTTGCGCATCCACTGAAGAACAACGATCAAATCCGAGCGGGCGGACTTGTTTTCAAGTTTCTCGAACAAGGAATCGTTTCTGAAACGGTTGAAAAAGGTCGGATGGAAACGGAACTCGCGAAAGCTCGAACTCTACAGGCCAGTTTGTTTCCGGTTCATCCGGAGGTTTCGTACGAGTGGCTGCAGGTTGGTGGAGCTTATCGCTCGGCAACTGAAATCGGTGGCGACTGGTGGTGGCACTGGTCTTGTGGCGGAAAAGTTTTTGCTCTCGTTGGCGATGCCACTGGGCATGGAGCCTCGGCCGGCTTGATCACGAGCGCTGCGCGATCGGCTGTTGCAACGATTGAAGATGACCCTGAGCTGACCATCGAGCGCGCTTACGCAGTTTTGACGAAGGCGATTCAAAAATGTTCGGGTGGCCGAATGGCGATGAGTGCGTTTATTGTCGAGATCGATTTGCAGTCGCGAGCACTTCGTTACATCAACGCCAGTCATTTGGCCGCAATCCTTCTGCCAAAGGATGCGAAGGATCTCTCGTGGAAGTCACTCGAAAGCCTAGGCGATCCTGTCTCATCACCGCTCGGCACTGGGCTTGCGAAAGTGTCGGTCGGGCAATGCCTGGTCAATGAAGGCGCGCGTCTCGTATTGGTCACCGATGGTCTGACTGAGCGAAAAACAATCGCGGGTGAGCCCATCAGCGAAAGGGCATTCGGCACAATGCTGATCCATGCTCATACCGCGAACCTTGATTCTCTGCACGGCTTCCTGGCTTCCTTGATGGAGCAGTCTGATAAAGCATCTTCTTCGACACTTGAAGATGACATCACCGTCGTTGCGCTCGATCTCTAGAATATCTTCACATATCGACGGGAAGAATCAGGCTGTCTTTCAGCGTTCCATTTCGATAAAAATATATAAACTAAGTTTATGTTTTGAGATTGCGGAAAGTGAACCAAACTGGCCCATGTCTCATCACGAGTCTCATTTTGAAATACTCAGATCGTTTAGGTTCACTTTACGTCGCTGAGATATCTCAGTTTACATCGAAGTGCAGTTCCCGCTGCAACAATCGGCCAACATTCCGATAAGTTAAGCATGTTGAACGTATTCTTAATGCTGAGCCTGGTATTCATAGTGAGCCTTCCGCTCGCTAATGCAGGGCAATCAGGTATTACTTATCAGGGTCGAATTCTTAAACCTGATGGCAAGCCTTTAGAGGGCTCGAACGTTCAATTCAAACTACAGATCCGAACTCCAAACGGTAGCCGCTGTTTAATGTATGAAGAGGTTCAAACGCTCGACATGGAGAATTCGGGTGGTCTCTTCTCATTGACCCTCAATGACGGAAGTGGAACTCGAACAGACACATCTGGTTACGGTCTTGATCGCATTTTTGCGAACCGTGGGTCATTCACGTTTGCAGCTTCAAAGTGTTCTTCGGGGACGACATATAATACGAGCCCAGAAGATGGCCGGATGTTCTATGTTTCTTTCAAAGACGAAACAATGTCGTCGTTTGAACCAATGCCGGCGATGAACATCAACTTCGTTCCGCTCGCAATCGAAGCGAAACAAGTTGG
>DATLHP010000333.1:0-6397 GCA_035539835.1 Bdellovibrionales bacterium | reverse complement strand
TTTCTGGATTCGATGAGTTTGCGGCCTTGCCTAAGAACAAACGACTTTGCGTGCTAGCGCCATCGTCGAGATCGTGTTGAGCACGAAAGTTTTTTTCTTCATTCGAAAATGGAATTTCAATTTCGACGGCCGCAAAACCTTTTCCGGCACCGACAAGCTTCAGCGATGTCGCCTCGCCGACGAGTGCCATTTTCGCGCTGATTTTCTTTTTTCGAATCAGACGAACAGCTCCCTGCATTCCAACTTCTTCTCCGAAAGTTCCCGCGAGAACTGGAGGAAGACGCCAAGCCTTTCCACGCTTTGAGACCGCATTGATCGCCTGAAGCTTACAAAGAAAATCGAGCTTTGCGCCGGCAGCGCCAAGGCCGTAGAGCGTTTCGCCCTTTTCGCCCTCTGTATAAATGCTGGCGCTGAAAGGATTCGCGCCAGTCCTCGTCCACAGCGCGTAAGCGCCTGGGTCCGAGGTATCAAGATGCGTTTGCAAAAGAAGTTCTTCTGCCGGCATCGCCTCAGACGGACGTGCGACAAGATTCGCCTGCTCAACACCATTCAAGGTTTCAACGTGAAGATCGACGTGCAAGCCGACCTGGCGACAAAGCTCTGCCGCGTAACGAGCAAGATCGGCCGTCCCATTCGCGGGCGTCGAATCGATCTCGATGAACTTTCGGCAAGCCTCAATAAAATCCAAAATTTACGCAAGCTCCGCAATCGACTTCTCGAGAATTTCGCCAGCAAGCTTGATGTCGCCTGATTCCATCACTGCCGGAATCAAGAAGCGGAGCTTGTATGGATCGCGACCACAAGAAAACGCAATCATGCCGTTTTTATAGAGCGTGAAAAGAAGTTTCGTTACTGCGTCCTTTGATCCATCGAGAGGAGTCACCGCAACCATCAAGCCCATCCCGCCAGCGTCTTGCAAAAGACCTTTGCACGTTGTGGTGTTCAAACGATTGAGCATGCCGACGAATTCAGTGTGAATTTTCGCAATTTTTCCGTTCGGACCGAGATACCCGTCTTCAGTAATCATCTTCAGAGACTCCATACCGGCAGAAAGTGCCGCAGAAGCGCCTGAGAATGTTCCAGCGATCAAACCTGGTTGCGGGTTGTACTCTTCAGTGTAAAGAGTCGCTCCGGTTTGCAGAGTTTTAGCGACCGTGCAGATGTCGATGTACTGACCGATTCCAAGTTTCTCGAATGCAAACAACTCACCGGTGCGCATGAAAGTTTGAACTTCGTCAGCCCAAACTGCGATGTGATGCTCTTTGCAGAATTCCATGAGTGGAATGAAATATTCGCGTGGAGCGTATTTAAATCCGCCTTCGCCCAACATCGGCTCAAAAGAGAAAGCCGCGATATCTTTCTTGTGATTCGAGACGTGTTCTTTGAGTTTCGAAAGAGTTTTTTCGATGCTGCCAGGATCTTTCGCATCATAAAACGGAAGGCGAAGAACTTCGTTATATGACGGAAGCCCCTGCTTGTACGCAGGGTTATCCGTTACTTCTGCCATCATCGTTGAGCGACCAGCGAAAGCATTTTCCATCGCGACGACGAAGCGTGCTGGCGTATTTTTTTGGCGCGCAAGTTTCAGTGCCGTTTCGTTCGCCATCGTTCCACAGGTTGCAAACCAGCAGTGTTTCAAACGGCTATTCTTCGATGCCAACTCAACCATCTTTTTTCCGAGCTGAACGTATTCAACGGATGGTTCGAGATTTCCTTGCATAACGATGTCGCTCAAAGCGCCGCGCACCGATGCTTGCAACAAACGCGGATGCGCATGGCCGAAGATTCCAACGCCGATGCTGTTGATGAGATCGAGTTTAATGCTTCCGTCTTCGCACTCGACGTAAGGCCCGCGTCCCGCGCCCGTTCCCAAGAACGGATAGAACAACGGACGACCGCGAACTTTGTTTGTATCGTCGATCAGTTTCTTAGCCGAGTCGGCGAATTGATCCTGAGGAGGCTTGGCGGTGGTAATTCCCTCTTCGAGCTTACCGACTTCTGCGACAAGTTCAGAGATGAGGGTTTGGATTCGAGGAGAGTCCGCGATTGAACGACCGATCAGTTTTGACATGGGGAAATCCTTCTCTACAATCGTATCTTATGCGTTTCACGGTCATTTTTCCCTCTGTTTTTGCTCTGACTTTGCTTTTGACTGGTCCGACTTTGCGCGCAGAGACGGCGCCACAAAACAGTGCCGAAACACTGTTCAAATCAGGTGTTGCTGCGCTTCAAAAGAACGACGCCAAAACGGCGGCCGAAGAGCTCAGAAAAGCGTTCGAACTAAATCCAGATCAACCCGTTGTTTTGTACAATCTCGGCGTCGCCGAACAACGCCTTGGTCGCAATGGCGCAGCCTTAGGTCTCTGGCGCAAAGCATTGACCTTATCGCCCGAATTCTATCCGGCACGACGCGCAATCGACTGGACCACAAAGCGGCTCGAAAAATCTGAACTCGCGCGAGACGTCGAGTTTTGGGAATCACTACGCAGTGCTGCGCTTGTGAACGTTTCTCTCATTAGTTACGCCGGGCTCTTTGCTGTTCTTCTCTTCATTTTTGGTTGGACCCTTCTCGGCTATTTGGGAAAACGTCGGCGCGCACTTCTCGATGAAAGCCGACTTCCGACGTTTCCATGGATCGCTGGCTTTCTTGGTGTCTTGTCGTTTGCATTCGCAATTCTTACCGTAGCGAAGTTTATCGACGGGCAAGACCTTCGAGCGACGATCGTTGCCAAGAAAGTCGAGGCGCGATCGGCTCCGGCCGATGATGGCACCCCGCTTTTTGAACTTTATGAAGGGCTAGAGGTCGTCGTTCAGCGGATTTCTGGTGATTGGGCGCAAGTAACATATCCCGGAGGCTCGACGGGTTGGGTTCCACGTGGGATGATTTTCACAACGAACGCAACCCGAGTGGCTCAATGAACTATCTTTGGGACAATCTTTTCCGAAAGAAAAAGCGCGAAGACGACACGCTGTCGGCGTTGCGCGAAAATTTCTTGTTTCAAGATTTGAGCGAGCGCGATCTCCGGTTCATCGAGGGTATCGTTCACATTCGTCGTTATCACGCTGGCGAAATGGTTTTTCGCCAAGGCGAAGTCGGCGTCGGGATGTACATCATCGTCAGTGGACGAGTTGAAATCTACATCACAGATCGCGAATCACTTCATGAAGAAAATCGCGAGATCTTTATCACGCAGCTCCTCGCAGGAGATTTCTTCGGCGAGCTCTCACTCGTCGAAGAAAACGGACGCCGAACGGCGAGCGCGTGCGCCCGCGAAGAGACGGTGTTGATCGGATTCTTTAAGCCCGATCTCATGGAAATTCTTGCGCGCAATCCCGACGTGGGAATCAAAATCACTTTCAAACTCGCTGAGGTTCTCGGTCGCCGCCTGAAAGAGACGACCGATAAAGTTTCAGAACTTCGCCAAGCCTTGAAAGAACTCAGAGAGCCGCCACCCCTGGATAAGTCATGAATTCGCGTCTCGAGAGCGCGCTTCGACGAGAACGCCTGATCAAGTCATTTTCGGTCATCGCGGTTCTGCTCGTGGCTGGAACGATTCTGTTTGCCGTCGACAATTTGCTGATGTCGTTCGTTCTGGCGTTTGTTGCGAACTATCTTTTGTCTCCTCTTGTCGATGTTCTCGAGCGAAAGGGCTTCAGCCGCGAGTCTTCGATTTTTCTGCCATTTCTCGCCATGGCTGCAGTCGTCGGCTTCAGTGTCTATCTAGTTTTGCCCCTCGTCGTGGATCAGCTTTCGCTCTTGGGCGCACGCCTTCCGCAATATCAAGCCGATTCAATGAACCTGCTTCAGGGCGCTGAGCGAAAATTCAGAAACTTCTTTCGACTCTATGACTTTGATTTCTCAGACACGATCACCGTGTGGATCACTAGCGAAGCACAAAGACTTTCACGCTCGGTACCGAGTCTTTTCACCGGCTCTTTGACCGTCGCGATCTTCGCTCCGTTTTTTGCGTACTTCATGTTGCGTGATGGACGCCGCGTGTCTCGCGCGGTCCTCTCGATGGTTCCGAATGACCTCTTTGAGCTCGCGCTCACCCTGCAATACAAGCTCAATGAGCAAATGGGTGGTTTCATCCGCGCTCGGTTTCTCGAAGCAGCGATTGTCGGATTCGTGGTTTGGATCGGATTGCAGGTGGCGGGCTTTCCCTATGCCGCTCTCCTCGGGGCATTTGCCGGAGTTACGAATCTTATCCCGTATTTAGGACCCCTCATCGGAGCCGTTCCAGCCATTCTCATCGCTCTGATTTCAGAGGAGGCGATGATCACGTCCACGATGAGTATCAACCTGATCATCGTGACCTCGATTTACTTCCTCGCCCAGCTCATCGACATGGTTTTTATTATCCCGTTCGTCGTCGCCCGAATTGTGAACTTACACCCCGTTACGGTGGTCATTGTGATTATCGTAGGATCCCAAATTATGGGCATTCTCGGGATGATGATCTCAATTCCGGTGGCAAGCGCGATCAAGCTCATCTTCCAAACTTTTTATCGTCACCTAACGGAAATGCGCTCCTAAACCGAGACGTTTTCTTGAGCTTTGGGCGGAAACCGGACTACACTGGCCGTCATGAAAATCCTTCGTCACATTGCACTCTTACCAGGTTTTGTACTCATCCTTGGTTTTGCTTCGATCAGCCTGACTTCGGGATGCTCATCGACGCCAACGTACGACACTTCGACTCCAGAAGGCGCCTTCAAGTCGGCTGAAGAGTTAGAAAAAGATGAGCGTTACGAAGAGGCCATCGCTCGTTACGGCGAAGTCAAAAACAAGCATCCTTACAGCAAGCTTGCGACTGAAGCTGAACTGAGAATCGCCGACATTCAATTCACGCGTGAATCATACGTCGATGCTCAAGGTGCCTATCAGCTTTTCAAAGAGTTTCACCCAAAGCACCCACGCATCGACTATGTCACCTTCCGCTTGGCGCTGAGCTATTACAATCAGCTACCAAGCACGATCGATCGCGACCTGAGCCTCGCTGAAAAAGCGATTCTCTATTTCGACGAGACGATCAACTCATACCCAAGTTCGAAGTTCGTAAAAGAATCGAAAGAAAAGCGCGAAGCGGCACTCAAGATGCTTGGCGAAAAAGAAATGTACATCGCCGCGTTCTACACAAAGCGCGATATGTACGAAAGTGCCTTAAAGCGTTTCGAATACATTCTTAAAACCTATCCAAATCTCGGTTTCGATGCACCGGCACTCTATGGCGCAGCGAAGAGCGCCTTTGAAACCGGTGAAAAAGAGCGCGGCAATCAGCATCTGAAGAATCTCTACAGCCTTTACCCGTCTTCTGACGAAGCGAAGCGAGCAAAAGATGATTTCGGGTCAAACTGAACTGAGTGATCTTCTAGAGACGGCGCGCGAACATTTCCGCGAAGGAAATTACAAGATCGCCGAATCACTTCTTCAGCAGGTCATGCTGAAAGACGGCCGCAACCCGGAAGTCTTTCACATGCTCGCGACCATTTATTACGACCAAGGCAAATTCAATAAAGCGATCCGCACATTTCGCCGCTCGCTTGAAATCGATCCGGCGTTCACAGATGCGAGCGTTGGTCTTTCGATCATCTTGAATGACCTCGGCCGCTACGAAGAAGGTAAGCAAGTTTTCGTCGAGGCCCAAAAAGCGCTCGCCCGCAAATCGACGGCCGCAGATCCTTACATGCAGGAAAAACTCGCGTCGAAACACGATGAGCTCGGCGAGATGTATTTTCAGTACAAACGCTATGGCGAGGCCGCTGAACAGTACGAAAAGGCACTCACACTTTCGTCCCGTAAGGCTGATTTGAAAATGAAGCTCATCGAATGCTGGATTCAAGAGGGGGATTCCGCTCGGGCCGCAAAAGAATTGCGAGCACTGAGTCACGAATACCCATCCTTCATTCCAGCCCGTTTGAAACTCGGAATTCTGTTGTACAATGCTAAACGGGTCACAGAAGCAGTCGAACAGTGGGAAGCTGTTCTACTCAGGGACCCTGAGCATCCAACGGCACTGAAGTATCTGCAGATGGCTCAACAGTCAGGATCGACGTTGCTCGCTTGAGCAAAAAGGAACTACGGATGGAACGCCTTAAAGACAGCATGATTGCTTTTCTCACTCACGATGAAATCCAAGAGATGGTGAAACGTCTCGGGAAAGAAATCGAGATGGACTACCATGGGAAAGAGCTGATTTTCATCTGCCCCCTCAAAGGCTCGGTTCTCTTCATGGCGGATCTCATCCGCAACATCACGCTTCCGTCCCGAGTCGACTTCGTTCACGCAACAGCGGTTGAGCGCAAGGGTGCGATTCGCATGAACAAAGACATCAGCGTCAATATCACCGGCAAGCACGTTATCGTTGTCGAAGAGATCATCGATACTGGACGTACC
>DATLHP010000332.1:0-5154 GCA_035539835.1 Bdellovibrionales bacterium | reverse complement strand
GAATGTCGGTTTCAGGTTCAAATTCATCACCGACTTTCACCAAATTCGTAGATCCAACGAGATCAAAATTCATCGCCTGGTGTCTTGATTTCAATCGTGAATTTAAAGTGTATTGAATACCACCTCGAGATTCATCGACGTCGACATCGAAATGCGTCTTTATCGGGCCATTTAAGTCATTGAGCGGCGCTGGCACCGCATAAGGTGTGTCGCGAAGAAGATCGATAAGAAACTTAAAACGTCCCAGAGTAAAGTCACCGTCGCCACGAACGACATAGCTCAAATCGCGAGTACCTTTTCTAAAGCCTCCCGATAGTCTCGTTGAAAGCTGACTGCCCTGGTGCTCAAGATCCAACTCAAATTCAAAGTCGGCAGCCTTGCGGTCACCATAAGAAAGTCTTGAGATACGAAGATCGAATTCAGGGGCTAGAACAAAAAGACGCGGTCGTTTCAAGAACTCACGCTCACGAAGCGCTAGCCGGACAGATTGAGGGCCACAGCGAACTGCGCCCGATTTCTGATCGAGATTGATTCGCCAATCACAATCGACGAAATCAAGTGCGCGCACTTGCTTGCCAATCGCTTTTGCTTTCATCGAAATCTTACCCTTGGCGTTTTCATCTTTGAGCGCTCCGCTCAAGCGCAGCTCTCGCAGCCCAGGTACGTTTTGCAGAATCGATCGAAGCTCGAATTTCAGATTGTTCGCCTGAATGACATCAGCATGACCGACAACATCGACTTTCTTTTCGTCATAGCGGATCTTCGCCTTCGCATTGATATCCCAGACGCTCAAGCCGCGCTGTGGACGAATCAATGTGACCTCACCACTGGCCGCCAACTTCTCATCGAGCGAAGAAAGCTGATGTAGGATCAGATTCATCGTCCGTCTGTTCTCAATCGGCGTAAGGTCGGCCTTCGCTCGATATCCTGTGCCTTTTTCCAGACTCAAGAAAAAGTCAGCGATCTCGATTCGACTTCCTTCAAGTTCCCATTTCGGAAGAATCTGTTTTCGAACGAAATCAGCAATGTCGAAACCATTTTCGTCCGGTTGCTGCTCGCGCTTTTTCAACTTATAGGTTTCGACGCGAACACGGCTGTCGAGAACTGTTAACGGTGCGATATGCATCAAACGTGGAATATACGCTTTTTCATAGGCCGCCCGTTGGCCGCCCCAGCCTCCGAGAACAACAAGGTCAGCGGCACCCACACAAACATCGATAGCGTCATCTTCGGTCTTGTAACAAAGATTTTTTGCCTTGAGAGAAACTTCTTTAGCAAAAGGAAGCCCCTTCGGGCGGACGATATCAATTGAAGTTTCACGCAGATCAACTCGCATCGAAGATGGCAAAAATCGATCTGCCACTTGCTGCAGCTGCGATCCATCGAGCGAGAATCTCGGTACCGCAAAGAATGTGACCACTGCGCTCGCGGTGAGAACAACGACGAAAACCGTCAAAACACCAACCACTTTTGCAATAAAGAGCAGTGCTGATTTCAAAAATCTAAACATCAGAACTCCTCTCCGAAGGTGAATCCGAAACGCCACTCTCTTCCATAGGGATCTTCCCCTGGAACCTCGGCGATAGCGAATCGTTGCGCTGCATAGGTTCTAAACACTCCGACCGGAGATTCATAGCGAAACCCCACACCAGGAGACATGAAAACTGGCATTTCAATCTTCAATGCCTCTCCGCCCAGCACGCCGGAATCCAGAAAGGCGAATGTATCGACTCTGCGTAAAATGACCCTATGCAGTCGAGCCTCTACGCTTCCACTGACGCCGGACAAAGCGCCGCCACCGCCACGCGGAAGTGACTGACGATCGAAACCGCGAAGATCGCTTTCACCGCCCAAGTAGGTCAGAAACTTTACCGGCAATTCATTCGTGATGTCCGAATTCGGAGAAAAAACAGTACTGACATTGAAGCGCATACCGAGAATCAAAAGTGGCGGATCGAAACGTCCAATCATCCAAAGTTTTTGTCCAGCCACTTGAAGTTTCTGCGCCGTAAACTTCGATCCCCAGTCTTCAGTGGTGACCAGAATATTCGCATCAATCACTTCACCGGTTCGCGGGCTCGTGTTGAACCATTCGAAATCATGTTCTAACCAACGCGCATCAAACTCCGCATAAAGAAGACTTGATCGATCAGGTCCGGGGCCACGTTGTTGTAGAGAATCTAAGTAACCGGGCCCTGCACGAATCTCCCAGTTTCCGGAGCGCGCTTCGCGATTCAAACCCACCATGAGTTTGGTTTCGAAGTCTTGAGTTTCGTAATCTTCTTCTGCCGTATGATCGAAGATGATATCTGGCTCTAAAAACTCCCGCGCATCCACAGCGCTGTAGTACCATCGAAACTTCGCCTGGATCGATTGATGATTCACGAGCTCGCGCAAATACGATCCAAGAATGCGAACCTCGGCTGATGATGCCGACTCGCCGATCCGACTCTGACGGACGACGACGCGGCCCTTAGCGCCTTCTTCACTACTCGCTCCAAGGGCTATACGAAGACTTCTTGCGGATCCGAGGACGACATCTCGAACAATCGTCAAATCAGGGCCCGGAACGCACTTCTCACGCATGACCAGAGCCTGCAGAATATCGTCGTTCGCTGTTCGTCTTTGAGTGAGGCGAATCAATCGTTCTTTGTAAGGGTCACCGATTCGAAACGCGTTGTATCGATCAAGAACGCCTTCACGAAGTCCTGAATCTCCTGTGTCTTCGATGCGTTTGATGTATTTGAAATCACCTGGGGCCAAAAACACGACCACTTCGCCTCGACGTGGATCCGCGCGTGACTCCGCTGTTGCGCAAGCATAACCCTCATTTTTGATTTGCGAGATCGACCAATCTTGCAACTCATTGAGAAGGCCCGGAGTCAAAAGTGCGTCGTCAATCAAACGATGCTTGGGCGGATCCCATGTACTCGGGCCACCCACAATCCGAAAACTCTTCAGGCGACTGAGGGGACCCGTATCGACAAAAAGAATCGATCCATCTTGATAGAATTTAGGCTCGTGAAATCCTCTGGTCTGCAAAAAGCCCCGAATGAAAAATGAAGCTTCATTCGGCGGAATATCTCGCCACGGCTCTCCGATTTGATCTCGCTCGGGATCGCCACAAAGCAGACGGGTTTCCATTCCATTGAATTTGATATCGTCATTATTGATACGAACGCGCGGGCAAAGAACACGAAACGCCCGAGCTTCGTTCGTTTGACCAAATCCATCTCGCATTTCTGGAAGCAATGGCGGCGGCTGAAACTCAGGCGTTTCTTGTGCCAAAGCAAAAAGACTGAGGAATACGGTCGTGATGAAAACAGAAATCGATCGCATCACGCCTTTGCCCTACGCAAGAATCCTACGAATTTTGGCAATACACTCACGACTAGACTCAAGATCGCAAGACCCCACATTAAACCTAAGAGATTGGCGCGAGTCGCTTGCGACGAAAGATAGGTGAATGCGGCAATCCCTGGAACAAAACCAAGAATCGATCCTAAAACGTAGTCTCTGAGTCGAACGCGAAGTCCGCCAGCAACGATGCCGACCACAGAAAATGGAGCGATCGGCGCAAGGCGCACCGCCGTTACCGCCATCACTCCACCTTTTTGCAGTTGCAATGATATCGCCTTCACAATGGGGCGACTTAAGAATCGGCTTTTAGAAAAAATCCAATAGCGTCCAGCAATGTACATCACCATCGCCGCAAGTAACGATCCCGCCATTGAAAGAGTCATTGCTTGAACCGGAGGAAACACGATCGCTACACCGAAGATCATGGCTGAGATCGGAACAAAGAGAATTGAACCCAGAATGAATCCTCCGAGGACCACTGGTACTGACCAATGCTCTTGCCGAAAGTTATCGATGGCGCGCGCGATCTTATGTGCATCCCACGTTCTCGTCCATCGCCAAAAATCTTGCATCCAGTCGAGATTCATCGTTTCGCGCCAAAGATCAAAGAAGCTCAAAATCACGGTCGTCAGCAAAGCTACGCCGAATACGAAAAAGAGCGAGTGTCCAAAGTCACGGCTACCGAGTCCGAACTTTTTGCGCAACCAACGTCGAATTCCTTTGGGTGCTCGTGGATCAATCCACTCACCCGGTGGAACGATATTCCCTACCCAGGCCGGAACATTCGGACGCATTTCAACCAAGGTCCGCTCGCCGCCGCGAAAAGACTCAACCGTATCAACAAGAGAGCCATTCACCAAAAACCGGGCTTCAAATTCTGCCGAATCGACGCCCAGATGTTCGCCTAAAAGATTTCGTCGCAATCGTGCGATCGAAGTCTTCACATCCACTCGGTCCCCGGCATGGATCGAAAGATCGCATTCGGTATCGACGCCCATCGAACGAGAATTCATGTTCGCAGATCCGATACGAACAAAAGTATCGTCAGCAACCATCACCTTCGAATGAACTTTGACGTAACCGGCATCGAGATGAGGGACGATCGGATAGTAGGCACGAAATCTTCCAAAAAGATCAGCACTCTCGACGGTGCGAAGCGCTTCCGATCGCAAAAGTCCCATCGTCGATTCTTCAATCCAGCCAGTCTGATCGCGCGGCAAAACCATCACGAACTCTGGACCATTCGGTTCGCGCAAGCGTTTTGCGATCGCTTTAGCGATCAGCGGCGATGTGAAGTATTGATTTTCAATGTAAAGAAACTTTTTGACGTGCTTGATCGTATCAAGAAAAAGACGTTCGACTTCAATCACCGAGTTTCCAATTCCTTCGGAATCTGCATATCCGAACGGAACCGTTCTAGAAATTCCGACCATCACATCGCCAATATCGACCTCGATACTCGAGGGCCAACAGCCTGCGACATTTCTTAATGGCGGTTCAATTGTTTCGCCAGTGGCTCTCTTCCATCGCTCGCGCACAATGAATCCCAGCGCTCGCGCTACTTGTCCCTCGACGCAGATTTGCACATCATGAAATGGCCCATAACAATGCCCACCTGGATCAACTCTTCGAGAGTCATGTCCGCGATGATCCGGCGTATCCCAACGTCGTTGGGTGATATCCAGTCCACCGGAAAAAGCGACTTCGTCGTCGACGCTGACGATCTTTTGATGATGAGAGGCCATCGTCGGATGATTTTGATCGAGCACAAAGTGAATGCGATCACTGTTCAAT
>DATLHP010000331.1:0-4199 GCA_035539835.1 Bdellovibrionales bacterium | reverse complement strand
GTGGTGATCCCGTTTACAACCGAATCGTCTTTATTATGTCAGGCAAAAAAGATATTTGGATGATGAATCAAAGTCACCATGGCGTGAAGGCCTCGAAAGGGAGTTGGGATCGACTGGCCATCGTTGTTGATAAATCGTCTTCGCCAAAAACCGCTCGTTTTCTGCAACTACCTGCCGGACCTCTTGAGTGGTCTGAAGACCTTCCGCTCAAACGATTGCCCTTGAAGATTTCGTGCTTCCTTTGCCATTCGAATGGGCCAAGAGCCATTCGCTTCAATGAAGCTAATGGAGTTTCGCTTTCATGGAGGGACAAACTCACGGTGGGCATTTGGAACTTGCAGATCAAAACATATGGACGCGTGATTGCAGATTCTACTCATGACAAAGAAGATCCCGAGCTAGCGGTTCCATTTCGCTATCGAGGTCACTACGAAAACGAAACTCTCGAAGTAAAAGCTTGTGTAAAGTGCCATCAAGACGCGGGGATCGTTGCCAGAGGAAAGCTAACCCGACTTAACGGAGATTCGATACGACTGATGGTAGCGAGTGGAGAAATGCCACCAGCCGGTTTCTCTTTGAGCGAAAGCGAACGGCAAGAGATTAAGAACTTCGTTGAAGGCTTCTAAAGTTAGAAGAGTTTTTCCATCTCAATGTTGCCGCGCGAGTATTCTGGATTCTGCGTGAGGCTCGTTACGATGTAGCCATGCTTTTTGTAGAGTGTGATTGCTGGAGCGAGACTCTGATTCGAAACGAGGTAGATCTTTTTTCCACCACGTTCGCGAACAAATTTTTCGGCTGCTTTCATTAGACCGTGCGCGATGCCCTGTCCTTGAAAGTCGGGATCGACTGCCATCTTTGCTAATTCGAAGACACCGTTTCCTTCATTGATAACGGCGCATGTACCGACCGCGTCTCCGCCAAAGAGTGCAAAAACAATCTCGCCGCCCTGTTCGAGAATCCGCTCGGGGTTCTCGAGCTGCTCGACGTCTTTGTCTTCGACTGCGAAGAACCGACGAATCCAAGCCAGATTCAGCTCTTTGAACGCTTCTTTGTATTTAGGATCGTAAGAAGAAATCTCAATCGACATCTCGCGCTCCCTCTCGTGCACAAATAAAAAAGGGGAAGCTTGCGCCTCCCCTTTTCGAAAAGTCTTAAGCCCTGAGGCTTCGACCTTACATCATGTCCATTCCGCCCATGCCGCCCATTCCTGGTCCGCCGCCGCCTGGCATTGGAGGCGAATCTTTCTTCGGAGCTTCAGCGATCATTGTCTCAGTCGTGAGCATGAGCGACGCAACCGAAGCTGCGTTTTGAAGTGCCGAACGAACGACTTTTACTGGATCGATAACGCCAGCTTTTACGAGGTCTTCGTACTCTTCGCTGTAAGCGTTGAAGCCGAATGTCGTCGTTTTGTTATTGCGAACTTTGTCGAGAACGATCGCGCCATCAAGACCTGCGTTGAATGCGATTTGGCGCAAAGGCTCTTCGCACGCGCGCTTGATGATTTGAGCGCCCCAGCGCTGTTGTTCGTCGAAGTCCGAAAGCTTGATCGCATCAGCTGCGCGAACGAGAGCCGTTCCGCCACCTGCAACGATACCTTCTTCAACGGCTGCGCGAGTCGCGTTCAATGCGTCTTCGACACGAGCTTTCTTTTCTTTCATTTCAACTTCAGAACCGCCACCAACGTTAACGACAGCAACGCCACCAGCGAGTTTCGCGAGACGCTCTTTGAGTTTCTCTTTGTCGTACTCAGAAGTCGTTTCTTCGATTTGCGCACGGATTTGGCTGATGCGAGCTTGGATGTCGGCTTTTTTGCCAGCGCCATCGATGATTGTCGTGTTGTCTTTATCAACGACGATCGACTTCGCAGTACCGAGGTCAGCGAGAGTCGCTTGCTCGAGTTTGCGACCAACGTCTTCAGAGATAACTTGGCCACCAGTGAGAGCCGCGATGTCTTCGAGCATTGCTTTACGACGATCGCCGAAGCCAGGAGCTTTAACAGCGACAACGTTCAGCATGCCACGGAGCTTGTTCACAACAAGAGTTGCGAGCGCTTCGCCTTCAACGTCTTCAGCGATGATGAGGAGTGGACGACCTGATTTTGCTACGCCTTCGAGAACGCCGAGCATGTCGCGCATGTTCGAGATCTTTTTGTCGTAGATGAGAACGTATGCGCTCTCGAGGTTTGCTTCCATACGCTCAGCATTTGTTACGAAGTATGGAGAGAGGTAACCACGGTCGAATTGCATACCTTCAACAACGTCGAGTTCTGTTGCTGCAGTTTTGCTTTCTTCGATAGTGATGACGCCTTCACGACCAACTTTCGACATTGCTTCAGCGAGCATCTTGCCGATTTCTGGATCGTTGTTCGCCGAGATCGTGCCGACTTGAGAGATCTCGTTGTCAGACTTGATTGGCTTAGAGAGTTTTTTGAGTTCAGCAACTGCGATTTCGACCGCTTTGTCGATGCCGCGTTTTACCTGCATTGGGTTGTGGCCCGCAGTTACGATTTTCGCGCCTTCGCGGAAGATCGCTTGTGCGAGAACAGTTGCAGTCGTTGTTCCGTCACCAGCGTCGTCGTTGGTTTTCGAAGCAACTTCTTTAACCATCTGCGCGCCCATGTTTTCGAACTTGTTCTCAAGTTCGATTTCTTTCGCAACTGTCACTCCGTCTTTTGTGACGAGTGGTGCACCGAAAGACTTTTCGATAACGACGTTACGACCTTTTGGTCCGAGAGTTACTTTGACTGCGTTAGCGAGAACGTTAACACCGCGAAGAATTGCAGAACGTGCATCTTCACTGAAACGAAGTTCTTTAGACATTGTTGCTCCTGTTTAGTTTCTTAAAGTTAAATTTAAAGTCAGAGGATTCGCTGATCAGTCGCCCCAAAGGGGGCGCACAATCAGTTGAAAACGCCGAGAACGTCTTCTTCTTTGATCATCAGGTACTCAGTACCTTCGAGCTTCAGCTCTGTTCCCATGTATTTCGAGAAGAGAACTTTGTCGCCGACCTTTACTTCGAGTGGAAGAACTTTACCGTCTTCAAGGATGCGACCTTTGCCTGTAGCAACGACTTCACCGCGCTGAGGTTTTTCTTTTGCTGTGTCAGGGATGAAGAGGCCGCCTGCTGTTTTTTCTTCTTCAGCCATACGACGAACGAGAATGCGATCATGCAGTGGACGGACGTTGAGATCCGAAACTTGCGACTTTGCCATTTTGTATCCTCCGAAACTCACGCTCTGGTCTGAGCAATGAGGCAAACACAAATCCATTAGGATTTAAAAATCAGAGCCCAATATGGAGGCTCCCAGAGGACAGTCAAGGTGAGCGCTGGAAATATTTTGGTTAGAGCGTCTTGCGCAATGCGTCGGCCTAGCGGCGGACGGGTGCGATTGCCGGCGGGGGCGCATCTGGAGCGGCTGCCGCGGCGAGGTGCTTTTGGTAGGCCATCATGAGATCGGCCGCCTCTTGAGAGTTGAGCTTTTGCGCCGCCTCGATAAAGGCAGAGCGATCTTTGAACTGGTTTAGATAGAGAACAAAGTAGTCGTTCACACTGAAGTCTTCTGCGATCTCGAGATTGAGCTGAGCCTGACTCAGACGCTGATCCACCCGTGCAAATTTTTGCTGGCGAGCCGCGCTCTGTGGTTGTTGCGGCTTCAAATCGGTTTTCGGCGGATTTTCGACCTTCACTTTTTCGAGCTGTTGTTTCGCCTCTTCAACTCGCGTCGCCTTCCATGCCTGGAAACCCAGAACACCAACGTCTTGCGAGATCTCTGCTTGAGAGACTGTCGCAAATAAGAGTGAGAGAAGAATGAAACTGAAGCGCATGCGATCTCCGTGAAGAACCCATCCACGAAATGGGTCCTAGATCCCCTCTATCAAGCCATGTGCCAGCAAGCGCTCGAGATTACGCTGGTTTAAGGCAAGAAGAGCGCCTTTTAACGTCCCTTCTGTGACGGCGCGAAAGCGCTTTTGAGCCTCATGAGCACCCGCTAGCTCCGTCAAACTTGTGGACGAGCTGGGATTCATTTCTCGTCGGCGGGCGCCAGTTCGATTTGCAAGAGTTTCCATATGGCACGAATGGTGAAAAACAAGGATCCGATGCGCAAACGGTCGTTTTTCTTCCATTTTCAAATGTTTCTCGCAGCGATGCTTTTCTCGACTGCGGCGCTTGCGCATTCGAACGACTTTCAATCCTACGAC